>NZ_FNPQ01000007.1:0-90201 GCF_900107335.1 Nitrosomonas sp. Nm58
CGCCAAAGAATGTCGCAAGTCAATCATTTGATCGAGACGGGCGCGGAAAAAGTCGTCGATAGCCATCTTAAATATTAAATACCTTAATTTCCCTCAGGTTTAGATGCGGATATTATGAATTCTTGAGAGTTTAGGAAGTGAATTTCTTCCCTGAAACGGAGAATTCATGAGGATCTTAGGCATTTTGCAGGACCGACTAGATATGGATTGGGGCTTGTATAGATGCCAGCATTGGGTGAACGCTTTTGCGCGACTAAAGCAGTATCGGGCAGTAGCAACACGATACGACAAACTCAAGGGAAATTACGAAAGTATGGTTGCCATGGCGTGTGGATATCTGTGGCTACCTATGTGAAATGTCAACAGCCCCCAGATTTATAGATATAATTATCAATTAAAAAGGATGGTTATTCTTGACCCTCCTTTTCGTTTTTTACTAAGCTACAGTAGCTAGTGGATTGTTCCAGTAAAACCATTACCGTTCGTGGTGAGCTCGTCTAACTGACAAGCAATTGATTAAAATATGAATTCTATAAGATTAGGTCAAGCGATGTATCTGCATATATTTTACTGAAGCGATCTGCTAGTTAATCTCTTTCACCAGAGAAGGCTAGCAGTAGCTGCAGCAAGCTGATAAACAAATTGTAAATACTCATGTAAATGCCCATGCTGCCATTACATAGTTAGTTTCACCACCATTAACAATGACAATGTGACTCAAACAAGATAAGTCCAGAGAAAAGCAACATTGCAGCGGCAGAGATTGCCACTGAAACTGCGGGCATCGCAAAGAGTAAGCTAGCCAGCGAAGCTAGAATGAGCAAGACTAATCCTACAAGCAAGAAATTACGCATAAAACCAAAGTCTTTACGCGTTACCGTAGCGATTCCTGCAAGAGTAAAAAAGATTATGCCTGTTCCGGCTGCTGCTGTCCCAATTAATTGCGTTCCATTACGAAAATTCAGCGCATATTGAAGCACGGGCCCTAGCCACCAGCCCGCGACAAATGTGAATGCGAAAAGCAGTAACACGCCCCAGATACTGTTACGGGTAGCGCTCACTGCAAGCATTAGACCCATCATTGCAGCTAACATGACCAATGAACCAACGATGGGTGATTGGGCGAGAAAAGGGAAGTTTGTATTTGTTCCGATTGCCGCACCGATGATGGTCGGAGTCATTGTTAAACCCAGCATCCAGTAGGTATTCCGCAATACCTGATTCAGGTAATAGTGCTTAAACGTCCGGTAGCCCGACAGATGAAATCCCGCCACGATCGTCATGACTTCACGAAGACAAAGCTCCCCTCGTCGCCGACGCGGCTTTGGCGAGGATTCCAGCAAGCGCTGCTTCTACCACACGACTCAAACTCCTGACAAAAGTCGTCAGTCGCACAAAAAATCGCTATAGCATCCATCGGAATCTGACTCCTCTAGTGATGAAGTTCTTTCCTAAAATCGTTTCGTCATAAGGAATTCCGATTCCTTTTACAGCTTTTCTTACGTCGAACTCACGTTAAATTACTCAAAAAGATTGATAATGCCGTCCAGTCCCACAAAATTAATTGAATAAGTTGATTTTTCCCGTAGGATGGGCTTGGCATGGTAAGCAATACCGATGCCGGCTGATTCCAGCATTCTTAGATCATTTGCGCCATCACCAATAGCAATAACCTGTTCTTTTCTGAGACCTAACTCATCTTGTATGCGCTTTAGCGCTTCAGCTTTTCCTTCTGCACCGATAATCTTGCCAACTACCTGGCCAGTTAGTTTTTTATCCTTGACTTCCAGTGTGTTTGCAAAAGCAAAATCTAAGCCTAGCTTTGCTTTGATCTTATCAGTAAAGAATGTATAACCGCCGGAGATCACCATGGTTTTGAGACCCGCCATTTGCATATGCTGCAGCATTTTCTCCGCGCCAGGATTTAATTTAACCTTTTCGTCATAAACTTTTTGTAGCGCTTCTTGCGGCAATCCTTCCATAAGTGCCGTGCGACGAATCAGGCTCTCGGCAAAATCAATCTCACCTCGCATGGTGCTCTGTGTGATTTCCGCAACTTGTGGTTTGACATTGCACATGCCAGCCATTTCATCAATCGATTCAATGGCGATCAGTGTTGAATCCATATCCATTGCAACCAACCCAAAATTGGTTGCCTTTGTTCCAATCGGAACAAAGGCATAATCGAGTTGTACTTCAGCGCAGTATTCGGGAATATCGGGGTGTGTCCTGGCATTTACCAAGCGGAACGCTTGTTTGGTAACACGCTCAATATGGCTGGCTTGTGCAAGTTTTGCAAGTGCCCTAAGGTCGCTGTTTTCAATATCTAATCCTTGGATGATGAGGTTCATGGAGTATCTCGTTATTATTAGTTATGATCTTGGTGCGAATTGGAGCAAGCGCAAAGCAGAGTGCTCCAGATGCACTGGATTTTTATAGGCAGGGTTTGAATAAATGCTCGTTTTAATTCGAAACTGATTTTAAGATAGAGATTCTACTACAGTTAAGCGATATTGCTTATTTTGACTTTATGCAATAAGTGCGGCGATAATCCATGCAGGTTTATTTCTGAATTTCTTTCGTCTTAGAGAATACTTAAACAAGGAGTAGAAAGTGGATTTTGCAATCAAACTCGGCACCCCAGAAAAACAGCGTGGAGCCTGTGTTGTGGTAGGTATATTTGAATCACGCAAATTGACCGAGCCAGCTAAAATTTTGGATGATGCTTCAAAAGGCTACATCAGTAATATCTTGCGTCAGGGTGATATGGAGGGTAAAGCAAATACAACTTTACTATTACATGGCGTTCCCGATATTCCAAGTAAGCGGGTGATGTTGGTTGGATTAGGCAAAGAAAAAGATTTTAATGACAAGGCATATCAGCTTGCTGTTTCAACGACATTCAAGGCGCTACATCAAACAGGTGCTGCAGACGCTACCCTCTTTCTGGCAGATATTCCATTAAAGCAGCGGCGGGATGTTGCGTGGAAAATTACCCAGACTATTATTATCGCGACGGAAAGTGCTTATCGTTTTGATCGCCTCAAAAGTAAACCAGAAAAAGAATCTTCAATACTTGACAAGGCTACGATATATGTAAACGACCAAGCATCGTTGCTAGTCGGAGAGAAAGCTCTTCAACAGGGTCTCGCTATCGCGCGTGGTATGAGTGTCGCCAAAGATCTTGGTAATCTGGCGCCCAATATCTGCACACCGACATATCTTGCGGAGCAAGCCAAAGAAATGGCTAAGCTTTATAAGCTCAAAGTTTCTGTTTTAGAGCAGAAAGACATGGAGAAGCTTGGCATGGGTGCTTTTCTCGCGGTAGCTCGCGGCAGCCATCAACCGGCTAAACTCATTGCGCTGGAGTATCGCGGTTTGGCAAAAATGGAAAAACCTATTGTGCTGGTAGGTAAAGGGGTGACTTTTGATACAGGCGGAATTTCATTGAAGCCGCCTGCAGAGATGGATGAGATGAAATTTGATATGAGTGGTGCGGCCAGTGTTTTCGGTACCCTGACTGCGGCGGCGGAAATGAAGCTCCCTCTCAATATTGTCGGTATCATTCCTGCAACTGAGAATATGCCGGGTGGTAATGCTACAAAACCCGGAGATGTGGTAACGAGCATGTCTGGACGCACGATCGAGATTCTAAATACGGACGCTGAGGGGCGGCTTATTTTATGCGATGCGCTGACGTATGCAGAGCGGTATAAGCCAGATGTTGTTATTGATATCGCAACGCTTACTGGCGCTTGTGTGATCGCTTTGGGGCATATGGCGTCAGGCTTAATGAGTAATAATGATCAGCTGGCCGAGGAATTGTTGCAGGCTTCCGAATTGTCGTCGGATCGCGCCTGGCGATTGCCGATGTGGGATGATTATCAGGAATTGTTGAAGAGCAACTTTGCGGATATGGCAAATATTGGTGGGCGTTCAGCAGGAACAATTACGGCTGCTTGTTTTTTGTCGCGCTTTACAGAAAAATATTCATGGGCACATCTCGATATTGCAGGTACGGCCTGGAAGAACGGTAAAGAGAAAGGATCTACTGGTCGTCCGGTGCCGCTTTTGACGCAGTTTCTGCTTTCACGTGCGAAAGCATGAAGCCGAGCATGGATGGAGGGATGATGCAGTGTAGGAAGTACTGGAGCTTTAACGAAGATGATTGTGGTGATGGATTTAGCGCTTAAACAATGACGCAAATTGATTTTTATTCAGGAGCGTCTGATAAATTGCTGGTTGCATGTCGTTTGAGTGCAAAAGTGGTTCAGCAAGCGCTCAGAATGATGATTTATATACCGGATTCATTGCTTCTGGATCGATTTGATAAATTGCTTTGGACATTTTCTCCCATCAGTTTTGTTCCGCATTGTCACGTTGGGGACAGGTTAGCTGACGTGACAGCGGTGATATTAAGCGGAAATAGTGAGGAAACTCAGCGGATTGAACATCATGAAGTCTTGCTTAACTTGCATGATGAAGTGCCACCATATTATGATCAGTTTCAAAGAGTGATTGAAGTTGTTGGGGATGAACCTAATGACAAGATTGCTGCTCGTAAACGTTATCGTTTTTATCAGGAACAGGGTTTTGGTGTGCGTCACCATAGGCTGGATCAGAATCAGGATTGAACCAGACCATAACGATTCTTTCTGTCTCATTTCACTATGAGTGATCATTCCGAGATGCCGTCCAAGATTGATGATGAAATCTTGCTGAATAAGTTGGATATTGTATTGCTGCGATATCGGAAGGAGTCTTCTGCATTGATTCATCCCAAAGAAGCAGTATCCCCATTTCCAGTTTCTTCTCAAGTTGTTGGGCGTCAATCAGAAAATATACCGGCATCAGCAAATCAGGCGATTCCGACATTGACCGAGAAATGCTCATTGCCCTCAGTAAACTGGCCGGTAGAATTGGATGTTTCCCTGTTACTTTGTTATGCATTCGATGCGGCACTTAGGGAAACTCAAATCAAATTAAGTCCAGCGGATCGGCTGGCATTGCTTCAAGCATTATCGCGACGCTTGCCTAAAAACCTGTAAGTCTAGTAGCCTTGCTATCAGCGGTAAGGCCTTCCGATATAATGGCAGATTTTTTCTTGCTAATTTTAACAGACTAATTTTCATGGAACTTGCAAAAAGTTTTGATCCAAAGCTCATCGAAGCGCGCTGGTACTCAGAGTGGGAGTCATCAGGTTATTTCAGACCAACAAATGAAAAAGGTGCTGCCGCTTACTGCATTGTGCTGCCCCCTCCTAATGTCACCGGTACCCTGCATATGGGGCATGCGTTTCAGCATACCTTAATGGATGCGTTGATTCGTTATCATCGTATGCTGGGTCATAATACATTATGGCAGCCAGGTACCGATCATGCGGGTATTGCAACACAAATAGTCGTCGAGCGTCAGTTGGATCAAGAAAATATTGATCGACGAGAGCTCGGACGCGAGGCGTTTCTCAAGCGTGTCTGGAAGTGGAAGGAGGAATCGGGTTCAACCATTACGCGTCAGATGCGGCGAATGGGTACTTCTTGCGACTGGTCGCGCGAGCGTTTTACTATGGATGAAATGCTTTCCCAGGCAGTGACAGAGGTATTTGTACGGTTATATCGAGAAGGATTGATTTATCGTGGCAAGCGTCTGGTTAACTGGGATCCCGTGCTGCAAACAGCAGTATCTGATCTGGAAGTCATCTCGGTAGAAGAAACTGGCTCACTCTGGCATATTTGTTATCCATTTGAGCAGGATACAAGCGCTACATTGCAGGAGGGCGGGTTGGTTGTTGCGACAACGCGGCCAGAAACTATGTTGGGTGACATGGCGGTTGCTGTCCATCCAGAAGATGAACGCTACCGGCATCTGATCGGACGGCATCTGCGATTACCCCTCAGTGAGCGTACGATCCCCATTATTGCGGATGATTATGTTGATCCAACATTCGGCACAGGATGTGTGAAAATTACGCCGGCACACGATTTTAACGATTATCAGGTCGGATTACGTCATAAGCTGGTTCCGCTTAATATTTTTACGCTTGATGGAAAAATCAGCGAATTTGCTCCGGCTGAATATCAAGGAATGGATCGTTTTGAGGCGAGAAAAAGGATAATTAGCGATCTGGAAGCACAGGGGTTGCTGGTCGAAACGCGCTCTCACAAGCTGATGGTACCCCGAGGAGATCGTACTCAAACTGTTATTGAGCCCATGCTGACCGATCAGTGGTATGTGGCTATGGAGGGGATGGCCAAACGTGGCTTGGAGGCGGTGGCGAGTGGTGAAGTTCGTTTCACGCCAGAAAATTGGACGCATGTTTACAACCAGTGGTTGGAAAATATCCAGGATTGGTGTATTTCTCGGCAATTATGGTGGGGTCACCGAATTCCAGCATGGTATGACGAGGATGGCAATGTCACGGTTGCGCACAATCTTGAAGAGGCGCGGCAGCTATCAGGTAAGGAAAGTCTCAGGCAAGATGAAGATGTGCTTGATACCTGGTTTTCTTCCGCATTATGGCCATTTTCCACGCTGGGATGGCCACAACAGACAGCCGAGCTCAAGACCTTTTTGCCGACTTCGGTGCTAGTGACCGGGTTTGACATCATTTTCTTCTGGGTTGCGCGTATGGTCATGATGTCACTTCATTTTACCGGAAAGGTGCCATTCAGGGAGGTTTATGTGACCGGATTAATCCGTGATTCGGAAGGTCAAAAGATGAGTAAGTCCAAGGGAAATGTGCTGGACCCTCTCGATCTGATCGATGGCATTTTGCTGCCGGAATTGGTCAAAAAGCGTACTATCGGTTTGATGAACCCCAAGCAGGCTGAATCAATCGAGAAAAATACACGCAAGCAATTCCCGCAGGGTATACCTGCGTTTGGTACCGATGCGCTACGCTTTACTTTCGCGAGCTTGGCTTCACATGGGCGCGATATTAAATTTGATTTGCAGCGATGCGAAGGTTACCGAAATTTCTGTAATAAGTTATGGAATGCAACTCGTTTTGTGCTTATGAACTGTGAGGGGCAAGATACTGGCTTGGATGATACGTTACCTTTGGCATTTTCTCATGCGGATAAATGGATTATCGGTCGATTGCAACAAGCTGAACATAGTGTAGCGCAAGCGTTTAATGGTTACCGTTTTGATTTGGCTGCACGCGAGATCTACGAGTTTATCTGGGATGAATACTGCGATTGGTATGTAGAGTTTGCTAAGGTTCAATTAAATTTTGGTAGTGATGCTGAACAACGTACTACCCGCCGGGTCTTGGTGCGAGTGCTCGAAACTGCGCTTAGGTTGGCGCATCCTGTGATTCCGTTTGTTACTGAGGAGTTATGGCAGAAAGTTGCACCACTGGCAGGTAAACAAGGCAAAAACATCATCTGTCAACCTTACCCACTGGCCGATCTTACGCGCATTGACGAGGAAGTCAGTAGTCGTATTGCGTTGCTCAAAGAAATCATTAATGCATGCCGTGGATTACGTGGCGAAATGAAGTTATCTCCAGCAGCGAGAATTCCCTTGCTAATTGAGGGTGATCAATCTGCGTTGGCAGGTTTTTCTGCTTACTTGATGGCATTGGCTAAGTTATCTAATGTGGAAATTATGCCGAATGGGTTCCCGGATGCGGATGCGCCGATTGCTGTCGTTGGAGAATTTCGATTGCTGCTTAAAATTGAAATAGATGTGTCGGCAGAGCGCGAGCGACTCCAAAAAGAAATTCTTCGCTTGGAAGTCGAGATCAGCAAGGCAAGAGCAAAACTTGATAATCCGGATTTTGTACAACGTGCGCCAGAAAAAGTAGTTACTCAGGAGAGGGGCCGTTTGGCAGGTTTTAATGCAATGTTGTCTAAGTTGATAGAACAATTGCAAAGACTAAATTAGTCTTTGGAGTATGCATTCCTTGTTTTAAGAAAGAAAACTACTAAATGCCAACGGCTGTGTGAGGAAAGCTGGAAAATTGCTTGATTGAGATAAATTGATAAATACTTAAATGGACGAGATCAGTGGAGAAAATGCAACCCATCGAGAAGAAGCGCCAGGGTGGATTGTTGATGGCGATGATGTGGCTGACAACTGTGAGTACTTCACTGTATGCGGAAAAATCGGGCCTCCAGAGCTTACTTACTGAGGGGCGAATTATCTCTCATATGGGATTTGATATGGATGGATTATATGATCCATTTATCTTTCATGCGCTGCCTCACCCTGGGTACTTGTTTTATAGTCCATGCTATCCTTTCGTGACTTGTGCGGCTTTCCATCAATACCGGTTAATTATGAAGCGCAAGCAAAGGTTGCAAAGACTTCGTGAACGGAGCGAGCAACGGGCATCGGGAAGATCATTTATAGGCCGACAGCGCACAGAGTCTTATCAAATGAATGAAAATGAAATTCTTCCTGGATTCAGGGGCTATAGTCAAATCCGACCTGAGTATAAAGGTATTGGCGATTATTTACCTGAGTTCTCAGAAAAAGGGACTTCAGCAGTAGGGAAATAGGATTGTTTTCTTTTTTCACTGGTCTAGTGTAGAGCTTACTAGTTTAATTAATATTTATTTATCCTATTAATGCAAATTTCAAGGGATGTAAAGATTTTCTAGTATTAGATTTTATCTTGGCTTACATCCATTTCCTTCCTTTTTTCGTGGTGCGGGATAAGAGTAAGGGAAGTCATCAGAATGAATAAATAAATGGGCGGAGCTTCTTCTTTCTCGCAAAAAAGGAAGACTTTCTTTTGCGAGAAAGAAGGGGAAATTAAAAATCCCCACATTTGAAACAGGGGAATTTTTCTATAAGAATCATGATTTTCCCTTGTGAGTACAAAACTGACATGCTAGAATTATTAGCAGTATTATTGGGTAAGTTAGTGGCAATAAAAACTATTAGAGATTTGTATAAATTTAGGTTGTGAAGTGATTTGCAGTTAGGTGGTTTATACGTCCATTTGCATTTGTATCAAATGAGCGCGATTTTTTAGTATGTGAAATTAGACAAAATTAGTAATTTATGTGGGGGGGAATATGAGCAGTAAATCAGTAATGGCCCTGGTAGGGTCTGCAGCTCTTGCTTTTTACTCAAGTATGGCGTTTTCCAGTAAATATAATTTTCAGGAACCGCAATCTGTAATTGCTCAAGATATCTATGATCAGCATATTTGGGCATTGTGGATTTGTTTGGCAATTTTTGTTGGTGTTTTTGGCGTAATGTTTTATTCGATTGTGAAACACCGCAAGTCAGTTGGTTACAAGGCTGCAAATTTTCACCACAGTACTGCTGTGGAGGTTATCTGGACGACCATTCCGCTTTTGATTCTTGTTGCTATGGCATATCCGGCCACCAAAACGGTTATTGCGATGAAGGATACTTCTGCGTCTGATATCACTATTAAGGCAACAGGCTATCAGTGGATGTGGGGTTACGATTATCTTCAAGGAGAGGGTGAGGGGATCAGTTTCTACAGTAAATTATCCACGCCACCTGCTCAAATGGCAAATAAAGAGCCTAAGGGGGAGAATTATCTGCTGGAAGTGGACAATAATCTGGTTGTTCCTGTGGGTAAGAAAATTCGAGTAATTACTACGGCCAATGATGTTCTTCATGCGTGGTGGGTGCCTGCTTTTGGAGTCAAGCAAGATGCTATTCCAGGATTTATTCGCGATCTGTGGTTTACGGCAGATAAGCCTGGTTTGTACCGTGGCCAATGTGCCGAGCTTTGTGGCAAGGATCATGGATTTATGCCGATAGTAGTTGAAGTTCTGGAGCAAGAAAAATATGCGCAATGGGTTGCTGACAAGCAAAAAGCATCGGCGGCAGTAGTGACAACGGCTGCGGTTGGGAATTAATATTTCGATGTTTAGAGATGTAAATTCAGAAAACAAGAGTGGTAAGCACTAAGGAGAATAGTCATGGCAGTAGTTCAAGATGTACACGGTCATCACGACCATCATCCCAGTGGGATAATGCGCTGGGTAACAACAACCAATCATAAAGATATTGGCACGATGTATCTGTGGTTCAGTTTTGCCATGTTTTTGACTGGTGGTTTTCTGGCTATGGGGATTCGCGCAGAATTATTCATGCCAGGTATTCAAATATTGGAGCCAGAGCTTTTTAATTCATTTACGACACTTCATGGTCTGATTATGGTTTTTGGCGCGATCATGCCTGCATTTGTTGGTTTAGCTAACTGGCAGGTGCCTATGATGATAGGTGCGCCAGATATGGCATTTGCGCGTATGAATAACTGGAGTTTTTGGTTATTGCCAGTGGCTGGCTCATTATTGTTATCTTCATTCTTTGTGCCTGGTGGCGCTGCGGCAGGTGGTTGGACATTTTATCCGCCGCTTTCTGCGCAAGGTGGCTTGGGTGTTGACATGATGATTTTTGCTATACATATTTTAGGTGCTTCCTCAATTATGGGTGCAATTAACATTATTACCACCATTCTTAACATGCGTGCGCCGGGCATGACATTGATGAAGATGCCAATGTTTGTTTGGACCTGGTTGATTACTGCATATCTGCTGGTGCTGGTGATGCCTGTCCTAGCCGGTACGGTAACGATGCTTCTGACCGATCGTCATTTTGGCACCAGTTTCTTTAATGCAGCGGGCGGGGGTGATCCGGTTCTGTTTCAACACGTTTTCTGGTTCTTTGGACATCCTGAAGTCTATATCATGATTCTGCCGGCTTTTGGTATTGTGTCAGAAATTATTCCGGCATTTTCTCGTAAACCGTTGTTTGGTTACTCATCAATGGTATATGCAACCGCATCAATTGCTATTCTGTCTTGCGTAGTATGGGCGCATCACATGTTCACCGTGGGAATGCCTGCAGTAGGTCAGTTATTTTTTATGTATGCTACCATGCTGATTGCAGTGCCCACTGGTGTGAAGGTATTTAACTGGACTGCTACAATGTGGCGGGGATCAATGACCTTTGAAACGCCAATGCTATTTTCAATTGGCTTTATCTTTCTGTTTGTGATTGGCGGTTTCAGCGGAGTAGTTTGTGCAATCGTGCCGATAGATATTCAAGTGCAAGATACCTATTATGTGATTGCGCACTTTCATTATGTGTTGGTATCGGGTGCGTTATTTGCAATATTTGCAGGGGTTTATTACTGGCTGCCGAAGTGGTGTGGGCGGATGTACGATGAGAAGCTGGCTAAGATGCATTTCTGGTTATCCATGATTTTCTTTAACGTTGCATTCTTCGTGCAGCATTTCCTCGGATTGGCCGGTATGCCGCGTCGAATCCCCGATTATTCACTGCAGTTTGCAGATTTCAACATGATTTCTAGTATCGGAGCATTTGGATTTGGATTGTCGCAGCTGCTTTTTCTTTATATTGTGATTAAATGTATCCGTGGGGGTGAAAAGGCGGCCGATAAGCCATGGGATGGTGGAACCACATTAGAATGGACATTGCCTTCGCCAGCGCCTTATCACAGCTTCGAAACGCCGCCAGTAATTAAATAAAGCGAAGCAGTGTATATGTCGCAAGGTAATGATAATAGGGATCTAAAGCGTAAAAAACTAAAGACTGCTTTTTTATTGCTAATCCTGATGGCTGTAATATATATTTTAACGGTGATAATGAAACAATGACACAGAGCGTAACTAAGACCCATACTAATGTAGCCATGCTGAAGAAGTTACTGGTTTTTACAGTGGTAATGTTTGGTTTTGGTTACGCGCTTGTTCCTATGTACGAGAGATTTTGTGAAGTAACCGGAATAAATAATCTGTTGCAGCCAGATGTGTTGGATAAAAATATTAAAGTAGATATGACGCGTATGATTGCGATAGAACTAGACGCAAATGTACGCGGCATGCCCTGGAAATTTAAACCATTGCAAGCCAGCGTTAAAATACATCCAGGTGAGTCAATAGAAGTAATGTATGAAATCAGGAATGACTCAGATCAAGAAATTAGTGGCCAAGCAATACCAAGTTACAGCCCACGTCTCTTGGAAAAGTATTTGAAGAAATTCGAATGCTTTTGCTTTACAAAGCAGGTGCTTGAACCTGGTGAAGTAAGACAGATGCCGGTAAAGTTTGTTATTGATCCTCAAATACCTGTTGATATTAATACTGTAACTATTTCCTATACTTTTTTTGCGCTAGAACCAGGAATATAAAGGTAAGTTAATAATTAGCGGTGAGGAAAATTAATGAATAACAAGCAACAGGTGCCTGAGAGGGCATCAGCTTTACAAGTAGCAAAAGCGGTGTTCTGGGCATTTCTAGGCATACGTAAGAAAAGTGATCTTGATCATGATGCGAGAATGATAAGTCCAATGCAGGTAGTTATTGGTGGTCTTATTGGTGCAATAATTTTTGTTGTGAGTATTTTGACGTTGGTTAAATTAATAACGAGTTAATTGATTAGAAAACAAATCAGGAGGATTGGTATGAGTCAAGGAACTGGACACTACTACTATGTGCCGTCGCCATCAAAATGGCCAATCGTAGGGTCATCTGCACTATTCTTTTTAGGATTTGGCGCAGCCCTTACAATGAATAAAATGCCTACGGGCTATTATATGCTTGCGATAGGTTTTGCTATTCTCATTTATATGCTTTTTGGCTGGTTTGGTGATGTGGCGCGAGAAAGCGAAGCTGGTAGTTATGGTAAGCTGGAAGATAAATCATTTCGTTGGGGAATGAGTTGGTTTATCTTCTCAGAAGTAATGTTTTTTGCGGCTTTTTTTGGCGCACTTTATTACATGCGGGTATTATCAGTTCCATGGCTCGCTGATGTGGAGCACGATTTGCTATGGCCTAATTTTGCCGGTGGATGGCCAACTTCAGGGCCCGGTATTACGGAGCAATTTACCCCGATGGGTGCTTGGGGTTTGCCAGCCTTTAATACTTTTCTATTACTTACTTCCGGCGTGACAGTGACGCTTGCTCATTGGGCCCTTAAGCAAAATAATCGGCCAGCGCTTAAGATGTGGCTTCTTGCTACCGTTGCGTTAGGAGCTCTTTTCCTTGGATGCCAAATATATGAATATGGTCACGCATATGCTGATCTCAATCTGAAATTAACTTCAGGTGCGTATGGCTCGACATTTTTTATGTTAACGGGTTTCCATGGGTTCCATGTAACTGTGGGTACCACCATGTTATTGGTCATCTATTTTAGATGCGCAGCAGGCCATTTCAAGCCGGAGCATCATTTTGGTTTTGAAGGTGTAGCTTGGTATTGGCACTTTGTTGATGTAGTCTGGCTTGGATTATTTATATTCGTTTATTTGCTATAAGCGGAATTTGAGTCAATAGTTAATCATTTCCAAGCTCTTGATTTCTAAATAAAGATGTCAAGATGCTTGGGGATCGAGCCTGCTAGACTTAATGTTAAAGACAGCAAGCTAAATTGTAACCATTCGAGGTATGAGTGATAAATTAAAGATATGAATTATCAATTCAAACCGAAATGGTGGGTGATTTTATTAACAATAGCCTTAGCTTTAGTATTCGTTCGACTTGGGTTATGGCAGCTCTCGCGTGCGAATGAAAAAGAATTACGCCAAGAAAGAATTGAGCAATATGCCCGAGAGCCGGTTATAAAATTACCAACAACATTAATTAAATTAGAAGACTATCAGTATCGACAAGTTGAGGTGCGAGGCAGTTTTATTGAGGACCATGCAATTTATCTAGATAATAAAACTTACCAGGGAGTTGCAGGTTACGAGATTCTTGTTCCAGTTAAAATTGCAAATAGCTCTCTGCATGTTTTAGTCAATCGCGGATGGATTGCTGCTGGAACTGACCGTTTGCAACTTCCGGCTGTTTATTTTCCTAGAGGAGAAGTGACTGTAACTGGTATGGTTGCATCGCCTATGATTAAAGCAATGCAACTCTCAGAGGAAATCACAGCGGATAAGCTTTGGATAAATTTAGATTTTGAACTTTATCAAAAAGTAACAGGACTTGCACTGCAACCAATCCTTTTGCTGCAACAAGACAATCATATAGATGATGGGTTGATACGTCAGTGGGTTAGGCCAGATTCTGGCGCTTCTAAGAATATCGGCTATGCAATTCAATGGTTTCTCTTAGCTGCAACAATCTGTATTATATTTTTGATATTAAATGTCAAACGAAATAGCTCGAAAAAATAGAATTAAATTCCTCATAATGACGTTACTGATGCTGTCTCCGGTCATTGCATCTTATCTGTTTCATGTGCTTGAAATTCGTCCAGAGGGTACTGTCAATTATGGTGAATTATTAGAAATAAAAGCCTTGCAAGGCCAAGCGCTAAACATTGAGAATAACACCATCTTTCGTGTACGCCAAATACGAGGAAAATGGTCATTGATCACTATTGATTCTGGTCAATGTGATGAGTATTGCCAAAAGAAACTTTATCAAATGAGGCAAGTTCGTCTGGTTCAAAATACTGAAAAAGATCGAATTGAAAGAGTATGGTTAATTGATGATTATCATCTTCCTAATCAAGATCTTAAAAATGAATACGAAGGTACAGTAATGCTAAGTGCAAAGGATAGTGATTTATTGAGCGAATTCCCTGCATTACTTTCGCAGCGTGATCACATTTATGTGGTTGATCCAATGGGAAATTTAATGATGAGATTTCCAAGGGATGCTAACCCTACTAAAATCTCTAAGGATTTAAAGCATTTATTAAAGCTTTCTCATTTTGAACATTAAGCTTGTTATGTATATTAGTGGTAAAGGCATACATAACGAGAGTATGTAATTTAAAGAATTTAGATCTAACCTGAGTGTTTTGGAGGTGCATATATAATGAGTGCTAGTTTAGTATGGCGGCAAACAACATCGAGAATTAATCAATTTTATCGGCTTACAAAACCACGCGTTGTATCCCTAATAGTTTTTACAGCTGTAATTGGTATGTTTTTAGCTGTTCCCGGCGCGGTGCCATTAGATGTTCTATTTTTTGGAACACTAGGGATAGCTTTGGTTGCGGGCGCAGCTGCTGCGCTAAATTGCCTAGTGGAGCAAAAGTTTGATGCAGTAATGGCGCGAACCCGTGGACGTCCACTTCCTCAAGGTAAAGTCAGTGTTCCAGAAACATTATTTTTCTTGGGATTGATAGGTGGTTTGGGCTTGTTCATACTTCATCAATGGGTAAACCCGTTAACAATGTGGCTTACACTTGGGACATTTGTTGGCTATGCAATTATTTATACTGTAATACTTAAGCCGCTGACCCCTCAAAATATTGTTATAGGTGGAGCGTCTGGCGCAATGCCTCCCGTTTTAGGATGGGCTGCAGTAACTGGTCAAATTTCTCCGGATGCACTACTGTTATTTTTAATCATTTTTGCATGGACGCCTCCTCATTTCTGGGCATTAGCGTTATATAGAAAAACCGAATATGCACAGATTGGAATGCCTATGCTTCCTGTCACTCATGGTGATAATTTCACTCGTCTCCATGTGCTATTGTATACAATCATACTCTGTATAGTTACGGTACTTCCTTATATTTCCCAGATGAGTGGATTGATTTATTTGATCAGCGCACTGGTATTGGATGGAATTTTTCTTTACTACGCTTTGCAAATTTATCTCAGATACAGTGATCAGCTTGCGCGCACTACGTTCAAATATTCGATTCTTTATCTAGCTCTTTTATTCGTAGCTCTCCTTGTAGATCATTACTATTATTTCTGAAGTAACTTTCTGAAGTAACAATTTGACGACAAAAAACCCATCTTGGTAGATGGGTTTTTTATTTCATGGAAATAATTTCCCTGGATTGAGGATGTCATTAGGGTCAAATAGATGTTTGATTTTTTTCATTAAAGCTAATGTTGGGGTATCAATTTCCTTGTGAATGTAAGCACGCTTCTCGCTTCCAATACCATGTTCACCAGAGAGAGTTCCATTAAGTCGAATGACAAGATCAAATATTTCATTCAAACATTTCTCAGCGCGATGAATTTCTTCCATATTATCTGGATCGATGAGCAGGTTGACATGAATATTGCCATTACCAGCGTGCCCGAAATTTACATTCGCAATCTGATATTGGCTAGCAAGCTTGGCTAGCTCGCTTAAAAATTGAGGTAATGTATTTATCGGTACTACGACATCCTCATTAATTTTCTTTGGTGCAATGTCACGTAAAAGTGGTGATAAAGCCTTTCGGGCTTTCCATAAATTTTCTGGATTGGCTATCCGCTCTGCGTGCAATAATCCGGGATTACAACATGCCGATAAGATAGCATCAATGGTTTCTGAGATTTCATATTGAGACCCATCTACTTCGATCATTAGCATTGTTTGGGAGTTAGCAGGCAATAAATCTGGGAAGTGCCCACGTATTAAGTTTAATGAACCCGAATCAAGAAATTCTAATGCACTGGGTCCCTTTGGTGTACTCATAATCGATACAATAGCATCAGCACAACTACTGGTATCACGGTAATGCGCTACCAGACCACCTTGCATCTCAGGTAACGGGGTCAGTTTTAGTGTGGCTTCCGTAATGATAGCCAAAGTTCCTTCAGAACCAATGAGCAGCCGAGTGAGGTCGTATCCAACGACTCCCTTTGTTGTATAGCAGCCTGTCTTAATTATCTCGCCTGCCCCCGTTACTGCTTTTAATCCCAATACGTGATCACGCGTTGTACCATATTTCACAGCATGAGGACCGCCAGCACATGTAGCGAGGTTTCCTCCAATACTTGAAAAGCCTGCGCTTGAAGGGTCAGGAGGCCAAAAAAAGCCATATGGTTTGACTGCATTCTGTATTTCCTGATTCAACACTCCTGGTTCTGCAACAATGACTCGGTTTGCGGAATCAACACTGATGATTTGCACCATTCGCTCTAATGATAGCGCAACACCCCCCCTTTCCGGCAGGCTACCCCCCGATGTGCCTGTACCTCGCCCGCGAGGCGTTAGAGAAACTTTATATGCATTGCAAAGTAAAACTACTGATAACACTTCTTCAGACGTAAGCGGAAAGACAACTGCTTCCGGTGGGAAAATTTTCCTACTATTATCGTAGGCGTATGTATAACATTCAACAGGGTCAGTATAAATTCGATCGGCAGGGAATAGCTTATGAAGTTGAGCGACAAAATCTAAAGGCAGCATTTACATTACTAGTTGATGATCAGTAGTGCTAATTTAAATATTCGAATACTTTAACGACTTTTCTTGCCCCTGCTGTAGTGCTGGCAATTTGTGCAGCACTGTCTCCTTCTTCGCGTGTAACAAGTCCAAGCAAGTATACGATGCTATTTTCAGTGACTACTTTCACGTAATTAATTTGAAATTTTCTTTCACTCAGAAAGCGCCCTTTAACTTTAGATGTGATCAGAGAGTCATTGGTGCGTATAGATAAAGCAGTTTTTTCGGATATGGAAATTTCATTGAAAACATTACGAACATTATCAACACTCATAGTGAGTTTTTCTGCTTCGCTTCTCATAAATTCATTCGGGACCTCTCCAGTCAAGAGTACGTTTCGGTTAAAACTGGTAACATTGATACGGGCATCACGACCGAGCTGCTCGTTAATTCTCCTGTTTGTTTTGAGTTCTATCGATTGATCTTCTATAAAAATACCGCTGCTTCGGCGATCTTCGTTCATCAGAGCGCCTGTTCCAGTTCCTACACCTACGCCAGCAACCATGAGGGGTACACAGCCACTCAGGATAGATAGCAGTAAGACCAATGGCAAGGGATAGTATTTTGAGTAATTCATTAGTTTCGCTTAGGCTTTAGGTATAAATAAATTTATTCTTGATATTACAGTAAAATAGTTTTAGAAATTTTACTAATATTTACATTCGATTATAGCTTATTAGTCGGTAATAATGGTTTCATAGGGCATGGCTATAAAAAGTAAATAAAATTTGATCCATTTCATTGAAATTGATGTGACGAATGCTGACTTATATCTTCCATATACGCTAAAAAGCATTTGACTGAAAAATATTCATAGGAATATAAAATGACGCTATCTTTATCTACTGCGAAAGAGAAAACCAAAATCCTTGCGGAAGCGCTCCCTTATATACGGCGCTTCCATAATAAGACAATCGTCATCAAATATGGTGGCAATGCTATGGTTGAAGAAGATCTCAAGCAAGGCTTTGCACGTGATGTCGTGTTATTAAAATTGGTTGGTATGAATCCCGTTATCGTTCACGGAGGCGGGCCTCAGATCGATCAGATGCTAAAGCGTGTTGGAAAAGAAGGTGTCTTTATTCAAGGAATGAGAGTAACCGATGCTGAAACCATGGATGTCGTAGAGATGGTGCTCGGTGGGTTGGTCAATAAGGAAATTGTAAATCTTATTAACCGTCATGGTGGCCGCGCGGTGGGTCTGACTGGTAAAGATGGCGCTTTTATTCGAGCAAAAAAAATGCTTATCCAAGATAAAGAAAAAGTGGGGGAATGGATCAGTATCGGTCAAGTGGGCGAAATTGAACAAATCGATCCTTCCCTCATCGCGTTACTCGATACGCGTGATTTTATTCCTGTGATAGCACCGATTGGTGTGGGTGAAGATGGCCAATCCTACAATATCAACGCGGATCTGGTCGCAGGTAAGCTAGCTGAGATTTTGAAAGCTGAGAAACTGATACTCCTTACTAACACACCTGGGGTGTTAGACAAAAACGGCAATCTACTAACTGGACTGACTGCTACAAAGGTCGATGAATTATTTGCAGATGGAACCATTTCGGGTGGAATGTTGCCAAAAATCGGCTCGGCACTCGATGCAGTAAAAAATGGCGTCAAATCCTGCCATATCATCGATGGGCGAGTAGCGCATGCACTTTTGCTGGAAATACTGACTGACGAAGGGGTAGGCACGTTAATTAAAGAAGATTAAAGGCGCTCAATCCTTTTCTTTGATTCTTCTGCTAAAAACTCAAAAAGATAGGCCACCAGCTTTACCTTCTCCCGCTGGGAGAAGGCTGGATGAGGGATTATAAAAACCGATTTTTGAAGTATGATGAGTATAGATCAATTATTTTGAAGCGTTCCGCTTCCATGCAGTAGAGCCTCAATTTAATTCAATCGCTCTTATGACGGTCGCGCTGATAACGTCCGATCAATTCTGTATGCAGAATAATATGACCTTGCATGACTTTTTCCAGCTCCAGTTTAGTAGGGTGCTTCAAATCAGGTAGCACAGTATCTAGCGCATAAAGCTTATGGAAATAGCGATGAATGCCTATTGGGGGACAGGGTCCACCATAACCGGTGCGCCTCCAGTCATTAATTCCTTGTAAAGTTCCTGTTGGCAGTTCATTTGCGGCGACATTTTCAGGCAGACCATTAGCCTGTGGAGGGATGTTGTATAGTACCCAATGCACCCACGTCATTTTAGGAGCAGCAGGATCGGGTGCATCCGGGTCATCGACGATCAGAACGAGGCTCTTGGTGCGATCGGGTATTCCTGACCATAAAAGGGCTGGTGAAATATCTTGACTGTCACAGGTGTATGAGGCAGGAATCATGCCATTATGGGAAAAGGAGGGGGATGTCAGTGTAAGGGTCATAATATTTTCCTTATTAATTTGAGCCGTGCTCATTTCTGCACGGCTAGTTTGAATAGGAATAAAGATAAGCGTGATCGTGAATACTACTACCAGATGGAAAAGACAAATACAACCAATACTTCCTGGATTATTTTTACGATAATATTTCATATTCTTGCCCTCTCTTTACAAGCTATCAATCATCTTGTTTTTATAGCGCATGTATGAGCAAAAAAAAAGAAATTATTAATCTGAAAAAGGAGGATTTGAATCCTGGTCGGGTTTTGAAGGAAAATGACTTTTTAAGTCCACCCGATTTGGTAGCGAGACTGGGTGGAAGCTATGCCGCAAAGCTTGGAATTAATCTCCATAGATTAAGTCCTGATGAAATCTACAAATGGTTTATTGCGGCTGTACTCTATGGTGCGCCTATTCCGGGAAGTATTGCTACCCGTGCCTGGCACATATTTGCAGATAATGACATCCTGATGCCAGAGAGAATGATAGACAGTGGCTGGGACAAGCTTGTTGCCCTTCTCGATCAGGGGGGGTATGTGCGCTATGATTATAAAACTGCAACCAAACTACTCGATATAAATCGTGCTTTGCTTGAGCGCTATGATGGAAATTTTAATATCCTTCATGCGGCTGCTATTGATTCCGGTGATCTGGCACGGCGCATCATGGAATTGGGTAAAGGAATAGGTAAGGTAACTACTTATATTTTCTTGCGCGAGTTACGTGGCAAGTGGCAAAAAGCAGATCCGCCTTTTTCACCACTCGCATTCACAGCGGCTCAGATGCTTGGTTATCTTCCTGATAATATCAACAATGATTCTGGTCAGATAGTTGCCTATTTACAAGGTCTATGGGAGAAGTACGAGATGGCGGCAGAAAGTTTTTGTGATTTTGAAGCGGCATTGATCAGGAAAGGGTTGGATATTCGTCGCCATACAGTCCGTAATCAAGCAATCAGGCTGAAAGACCGTCATTTACATAGTGGATAGCTCCAAGGCGGAATGAGATAAGGAATCAGGATATATTTTTATTTGCGATGACTGAATATCAGTGCGGCAATTTCTACACCCAAGCCAAGACTAAGAAGAATCACGCCAACCCAAGCATTTTCTGGTGCCAGTAAGATAAGTATACCTCCCAAAATGAATAGTGAGATGGATAAAATCCGTTTGATACGAGGGTTTCTGATCATAACTATTGCTCCCTATCATGCTGAAAAATTTTATATATGTTTACAGCTACTTTGAATTCCCAGCTATTTTCTGAATGCTTGAAGAAAAAAGTTTATCAAGATTAATATAGAGTGAATTCTATACCAATTAGTGCTTTTGTACGTTCATAGCGCGCCCGGAATTTGTTTTGCAGGGGTTGAAAATAAAATGAGTATGCCTATATTAAGACTAGTGCTCATTGTTTCTTATATGATCAATGATGAGTATCAAAGCGCTTTTCGGAATTTATAGACATCAGGAAATAAGAAGCGCTAATGGAAAATGTCAGGGTAAAGCTGAAAATTTTCTCAAAGGCATTTTTTGAATGTAAGAATCTTGTCGCAAGATGAGGTAGGCAAGTATGCTGCAAGGAAATTCCTTGGAGATACCCAGACTTAAAGGTACTTTTATACTTTTTTGTGATATGGAGATTATTAAATGGCTATTACTCGTTATGAACCTTGGGGATTATTGACTCAGCTTCAGAAAGAACTAGAGCAGATGCGAGGTGATGTAGCAAGAGAAGGTTCCTCTGCTACGGCAGAGTGGGTTCCGGCTGTGGATATCAAGGAGGCATCTGATAAGTTTGTGTTGCATGCTGATCTGCCTGGAGTCAAGCCAGAGGAAATAGATATCAGTATGGAGAATGGGGTATTGACGATTAAGGGTGAGAAGAAAACCGAAGCTAAGACTGAAAAAGAGGGCTACAAACGTGTTGAGAGAACATATGGCTCTTTTTATCGGCGCTTTAGTCTGCCAGATACAGCAAACCCCGACGCAATCTCAGCTGTTTCTAAACATGGCGTGCTGGAGATTGTTATTCCTAAACGGGAATCAGTTCAGCCGAAGAAGATTAGTGTAACATCAACTGAGTAATGAGATGGAGCCTTCGGGCTCCATTCTTTTCGGAATGACCGGAATAAAAAACATCCCTGTAAAAGAATTATTTTACTGAGCCCTCCAATTCATGAAAGAATTGCGCGCTTACTAATTTTCTTGTTTCTTCATGCCTCTCATAACGCTTGAAAATGCCAGTCTGGCATTTGGTCATTATGCATTACTGGATCACGTGAATCTGCAACTTGATGCAGGTGAACGTATAGGTTTAATTGGTCGTAATGGTAGTGGTAAATCGAGTCTTCTACGTGCAATAGCAGGGGAGATTAAGCTGGATGACGGCAAGCTCTGGTATGCCCCGGAGTTGAAATTGGTCTATGTGCCACAGGAACCTCAATTTGAGGTCGGGAGCACAGTATTTCAGGAAGTATCCAAAGGAGTTGGCAATCTGAGCCAGGCATTGCTTGAGTATCATAAAATTTCTCATGCCTTGAGCGAGAGCGGAGAAAATACGCAAGCACTGCTTGAGCGCTTGCAGGATTTGCAAAGCATGCTGGAGGTACAAGATGGTTGGCGTATTCAAACCAGGGTTGATACAGTGATTGATCGACTTGGGTTGCCTGCAGATGCGCGGATAGAAAGCCTTTCAGGTGGAGTAAGAAAACGGGTTGCGCTGGCACGCGCTCTGGTAGCTATGCCGGATGTGCTGTTACTGGATGAACCGACCAATCATCTAGATTTTTTTTCTATAGAATGGTTAGAGGGTTTACTCAAAGATTTTGCCGGTAGCGTCATTTTTATCACGCATGATCGCCGCTTTCTAGATAATGTGGTTACGCGAATTATTGAACTTGATCGCGGGCGTCTGGAAAATTTTCCGGGTAATTTTGCAGAATACCAGCAGAAAAAAACAGAGCTTCTTGAGATTGAAGCAGTGCATCATCAGAAATTTGATAGAGCGCTGGCTCAAGAGGAGATTTGGATACGTAAAGGTGTTCAGGCAAGGTGTACGCGCAATGAAGGTAGGGTAAGGAGACTAGAAGCATTGCGTCTAGAGCGTGCAGCCCGACGTGACCGTGTCGGATCAGTTAACTTTAACATCGCACTGGGAGAGCGCTCTGGCCAACTGGTCGCAGAACTGGAGCATATCTCCAAAAGTTACGATGATAAGACTGTTATTAGCGATTTTTCCTGTCGGATCATGCGGGGTGATCGAGTAGGGTTGCTAGGTCCGAATGGTGCCGGAAAGTCAACTTTATTGAAACTCATATTAGGAGAGTTGGAGCCCGATTCGGGAAGCATACGGAGGGGGACTAAGCTAACAGTAGCTTATTTTGATCAAATGCGCGAGCAGTTAAGCGAGGAGCTGACGTTAGTGGAATCAATCAGCCAGGGATCTGATTTCATCGAGATTAATGGTGAGCGTAAACATGTTATTAGTTATCTGGAAGATTTTTTATTTGCCCCACAGCGTGCTCGTTCACCCGTCAAATCGTTATCAGGGGGCGAACGTAATCGGCTGCTGCTGGCTCGTTTATTTACACGACCGGCCAATGTGCTGGTGTTGGACGAACCAACCAACGATCTCGATATTGAAACGCTTGAATTACTGGAAATGCTACTACAGAGCTATACTGGTACATTGTTTCTAGTCAGTCATGATCGCGCATTTCTCGATAATGTAGTCACTCAGGTGATTGCCTTTGAAGGTAATGGCATTTTGAGAGAGTACGTGGGCGGGTATGAGGATTGGGTTCAGAGTAAGCACGCTAGGGAAATGGTGCTCCAGCAGGCAGGGGAAGCATCTAAATCTTCTACAGTTTCTCAGGATAAAAGAACTAAATCTATATCTCGTATTAAATTGAATTATCAAGAAACGCGTGAATTAGCAGCTTTGCCTGAAAAAATCGATTTACTGGAGAAAGAGCAATCATCTATTACTATGCGATTGAGTGATTCTACAATTTATCGAAATTTCCCTGATGAGAGCAGGGCTTTGCAAAAGCGATTTTCTGCAATAGAGCAAGAGCTGGCAAATTGCTTTGCGCGCTGGGAAGAGTTGGAATCCAAGCAATCAACAGTATAGAGTTAGCAAGAGATTGTTGATTTCCCTATCCACAATAGGGAGATTACTATTACATTCATTGACTTAACATGGTTCATCGTTTAAAGTTCAGCTTTTTTAGAGGAGGACGCACAAAGTGAAAAAGTCAGCAGCTGTTAAATTATTACTTGCTACTGGCATGTTTCTGGCATTTTCTGGCGTAGTGCAGGCAGCCGGTGATGCTGAAGCAGCCAAGACCAAAATTTCCATGTGTGTAGGTTGCCATGGAATAGAGGGATATCGTACATCTTATCCTGTTGTTTATCATGTTCCGAAATTGGGCGGACAACATGAAGCCTATTTAGTCAAAGCGCTGAAGGATTATAAATCGGGAGAACGTAAACATCCTACTATGACCGGAATTGCAGCCGTCCTTTCCGATCAGGATATTGAAGATTTGGCTGCTTATTACGCCGGTAATTAATTTTCCCATTTATGCAAGGATAAGATGATTATGAAAAATTTTGTTGTCGCTGCAGTTAGCGGTGTGGTATTTCTCTTTTCCGGGCAAGGTATTGCAGCTGATATCGAAGCTGGCAAGAAGAAAGCTGAAGAAGTGTGTGCTTCCTGTCATGGAACCGATGGTAATAGTCCTGCCCCAAATTTCCCTAAAATTGCGGGCCAACCCAGAACTTACCTTGAGAAAGTGTTAAAAGACTATAAGACGGGTGAGCGTAAAGACCCTATCATGGCTGGAATGGCTGCAGCGCTAAGTCAGGAAGAGATCGAAAACCTGGCTTTTTATTTTTCTAGCCAGTCTGGTTTATATGTGAAGAGATAGTTTGTTGTCTGAATGAGCAGAGAGATCGTGTCTTGCTTATTCAGGAAGAAATAAAAACTGAGAACGGAATGTATGGTTTCATACATTCCGTTTTTTTATTGATCTACCTGTCTATCCATTTATCCAGGCAATCAAGGTAAATCCGCGCATCTGGCGGCGTTTGGTTACGCTGCGCCTGCCAAAGCATTTCAGCCAGGCATTCGATAATCAGGTGAGTGGCATCATGCTCATTTCCGGTTTTTTCCAGCAAAAGTTCAAATTTCTTGCGAATTCCAACCGGTTGATCAATAGAAAGCTGCTCTTTAATGGCAACATGCATGCTCATATGAAGAAAGGGATTGGTTTCTCCCATTTCGGGAAAATAGTTTTTATCATGATAGCGTTCGCTATCATCAAGCATGCCTTGATATTCAGGATGGGATAATATTGCTTCCAGTGCGATGGTTTCAATGCCGGACAGGATTTCTTTTTGGCGGTATTTACGCCAGGTATCGAAGAATAGCTGACGAACCTGTTCTCTCGTTGGATTAAACATCTAGGGGGGGCATTCCAGCAACATGATTATTTTCTAGGTTTTTATACTTGTATTCACACAAGTCATTGATAAGGCAGCGACTGCATGCGGGTTTTCTTGCCGTGCACACATATCGTCCATGGAGAATCAGCCAGTGATGTGCATCATGGCGAAATTCAGCAGGTACAAATTTCAGGAGCTTATGCTCAACCAAAAGTACATTTCTGCCGAGCGCAAGACCTGTTCGATTGGAGACACGAAAAATATGGGTATCCACGGCAATGGTCGGTTCTCCGAAGGCAGTATTTAAAATAACGTTAGCCGTTTTGCGTCCCACCCCTGGTAGCTTCTCAAGTTCATCTCGTGTTTCCGGTACCTGGCTATGATGATGTTGAATAAGTAATTGGCACATGCCCAGTATATTTTTTGCTTTTGTTCGATATAAGCCAATACTTTGAATCAGGCTACTTAACCCTGCTTCACCCAGCGCTATTATTTTTTCGGGTGTATTGGCCAATGGGAAAAGCCTTCTTGTTGCCAGATTGACGCTCTTGTCTGTGGCTTGTGCTGAAAGTATTACAGCTACGAGTAACTCGAATGAGGTAGTATATTCAAGTTCAGTTGTCGGATGAGGGTTGGCGGCTTTGAAGCGCGTAAAAATTTCGTGACGTTTGGCGGCATTCATGGTTTAGAGCAATTATTTCTGATCAATTGTCTCAGCGCGGATTGTAAGGGCGCGCTCTAATGCAGCTTGAACGGCTGCTTTTTTTAGATGAACATTCCCTGTAACAGGCTGAGATTCTTTTGCTGTTAATGATTTCTGTACAAATTTCTCGGCCTGTTTTTGTTTTTCGCAATCGAGTCTCTGTAATCTGAATTGATGGCGCGTCCGTGCACGATCTGCAGCTTTCAGTTTCATTTCCCGAGCCTGGTTTTCAGGATAAGGAGCAATAGGAATCATGCTAATGCAATCTACCGGGCAGGGAGTCACGCACCGTTCGCATCCGGTGCATTCTTCTGTGATGACGGTATGGATTTGCTTGGCTGCACCTATAATCGCATCGACAGGGCAAACCTGTATACAGAACGTGCAGCCAATGCATTGCTCTTCGTTGATAAAAGCAACTGATTTAGCTTTGGGTATGCCATGCGCCGTGTTGAGTGGTTTGAATGCTACGCCTAGTAAGTCAGCAAGGTTCTGGATACCCTCGACATCTCCGGGTGGGCATTGATTGATATCGGCGTGGCCTTCTGCAATAGCAGTCGCATAAGGTAGGCAGCCTGGGAAGCCACATTGACCACATTGCGTTTGCGGCAGAATAGCATCGATTTGTTCTATTAATTTACGTTTGTCAGCCATCATGAGGGGATGTGCAAATTGCTTCAACAGATTGGCGTATCAGATCAGGGCCATGGTAAATTAGGCCTGTATAGATTTGGATTAGATTCGCTCCCGCTTCTATTTTTTCCTTTGCATCTTCAGCAGACATGATGCCGCCGACACCGATAATAGGTATCGCCTCTTGCAGTAAGCCATGTAGCTTTTTAATTACCTGGGTGCTGAGTGTTTTGAGTGGTGCGCCGCTCAAGCCACCCGTTTCTCTGGAAAGGGGTAAATGATCTAGATTCTGACGCGAAATAGTCGTATTGGTAGCGATAACGCCATCGATTCGGTATTTCATCAGTAGCAGAGCAATCGCTTCGAGCTGCGGTAATTCCAGATCAGGTGCAATCTTTACAACTAACGGCGTGTATTTACCATGTTGATCACTAAGTTTTGTTTGCTCTGTTTTCAAGATATGTAATAAGTGATCAAGCTCGGCAGTATTTTGCAATTGTCTTAAATTGCGGGTATTGGGTGAAGAAATATTGATGGTCACATAACTGGCATAACGATAAATCTTATGCAAACAAATCAGATAATCTTCTGCGGCTTTATCTACCGGTGTATCGAAATTTTTACCAATGTTAATTCCCAGTATCCCCTGGAAATTTGAGCGCTTAATATTTTCTATTAGGTGATCGACGCCGTGGTTATTAAAGCCCATGCGATTGATAATTGCATGGGCTTGAGGAAGACGAAACAGACGTGGCCGCGGATTACCCGGTTGTGGACGGGGTGTTACCGTGCCTACCTCGATAAAGCCAAATCCCAGCTTTGCAAGTGCATCTATATAAGCGCCATCTTTATCTAATCCGGCTGCCAGACCAACAGGATTAGGAAAATCTAAACCCATTATTTTGCGTGGCTTACAAGCAAACGAACGACCTGGGAGCAATCCAGAGTTTTGGAGGTGTCGCAATGCGCTGAGAGAAAGAGTGTGCGCTGTTTCAGGATCAAGCGTGAATAGCAGCGGACGGAGAAGACGATAGAGCATTAATGCTTGTTTTACCTTGAAAAGCAGACGAAATTAAGTAGGACTAGAAGACTACACGATTATCTTTGAGGCGCGCTAAAGGCCTGCCACTGTCCGTTCACTAAACCTTGTAAAGGTTGGAAATTAGCTTTATAGCTCATTTTTCGGTTTTCTCCAATCCAATAACCCAAATAAAGGTAAGGTAGTTTTTTTATGCGGCATTGCTCTATTTGCCACAAAATATTAAAAGTACCGAAACTGACATTGGGAGCATCTGGATCGAAGAAAGTATATACCGAAGAGAGACCATCCGGTAATTGATCAATGATGCTGATCATGCGTAGTTGATCATGTTCATGGAAGGTGACTAGCCTGGAATCGACGTTGCTTTGCAGCAAAAAGTTGCAGTATTGATCACGGGTATCGTAATCCATCCCGCTATGAGCATGGCGCTTCACTTGATAACGTCGATAGAGGCGATAGTGATCAGGGTGGTAATGCAATTTATCTTGTGTGGCTACCAAGTATTGATGCTGCTTCCAAACTCTGCGCTGTGTCCGGCTGGACGAGAATTGATCAACAATCACACGTACTGGAACGCAGGCTTCGCACTGTTCGCAGCTTGGGCGATAAACAAAACTGCCACTCCGGCGGAAACCAGTTTTGATCAGTTGAGCATAAGTGGACGCATCTATCAGATCATCTGGCACCGCAATTTGTGAGCGGGCAAGTTTGCTCGGCAAATAACTGCATGGATAAAATTCAGTAGTATGAAATTTCATAACAGGTAAGATAACATCATTCTGGATAGACATAATCAAAGTACCATTTTCCAGTTTTTTCAGGCGCAATGACCAGATTATTTAATATTTGGGCAAAATCAATTCGAGGAATTTCCCTGGCCCCTAATGAAGCGAGATGCCTTGTTTTCATCTGACAGTCAATCATGCCAAAGTTCCAGCATTGCAATTGTTTTACCAGGTGGACAAAGGCAATTTTGGAGGCATCAGTAACATGGGAGAACATTGATTCCCCAAAGAACATTTCTCCCAGGGCAACACCATACAACCCCCCTGCTAAATTTCCCTCAATCCAGGTTTCCACCGAGTGGGCTACGCCTAATTCATGTAACACAGTATAGGCTGAAATCATTTCCGGGTGTATCCATGTGCCTTCCTGTTCTTTACGCGGCGCTGCACAAGCTTGCATGACCGAGATAAAGGCACTATCGGTACGAATTTCATAATGGTGTTTTTTCAGCGTTTTGTGAAGCGAGCGGGATATTTTTAGCTCGTCAGGAAATAGCACCATGCGCGGATTCGGGCTCCACCATAGAATCGGTTCTCCCTGATTGAACCAGGGAAAGATTCCGCAACGATACGCACTCAGCAGACGCTGTGATGATAAGTTGCCACCCACAGCGATTAACCCATTGGGTTCATCCAGAGCCATTTCGAGGGGTGGAAAATATTTATCATTTGGAGTTAGCCAATGAATCATAGGTATATTCTCTGCTGAAATAGATAAACTTTGATTTAGATCAAGGTGTATAGGGTAATGTTTTCTTATTATCAATCCTAGGTTTATTTAAATAGATAAAATAAATAAAAAGGAGAGTGGAATGAGGCAATTGCGTCATAAAATGCGGCTAGTCGTCAGTGCAGTAGTGAGCTCACTTACCATTACCATGACGATGGTAACACCGCAAGCATTTGCACACGATACATCAACCCGGGCTCTGGAACAGCAGATCCAATTATTGGAAAATCAATTGAAAGCTATTCGGGCAGAGCTTAATCAAGTGAAAGATAAGGCTGCTCAAGATCAGCTGGAGATTAAGAAAGTAAAAGAAGATGTTGTGCGGGGAGATCGGGAAATTAAACAAGTCCAGGTAGAGCAGTCTGCTATAGAACGTGAGCACCATCATAATATGCTTTTTTTCCGTGGCGGCTATGCGCATAATTTGCAGGGCCGAAATGGCGTAACGCTGCAAAGTAATGTCGCGCCGCTCGGTGCGCAGGAGGCAGGAGACAATGATGGCTGGTATATCGGGGCAGGATTTGATTGGAGCTTAACAAGAGATGTCTGGGGCATGATGCCCAAGACGGATATCTTTGCTGAATTGATGTTTGAATATAAGCGCTTTGGTGTGTCGCAAGGTAATGCGCTAGCCAACGCTCCCACACAGTTGGCAGGTGGAACTTTGAATCCGCGGGATGTGACAGTCAGTCAATTTACTTTGTCGGCGGCACCTAAAATTAAATTCATGGAAGGCAGTGATTTTAGACCCTGGATTATTCCGGCGGGGTTTGCGCTCCATGTGGTTAGTCCGCCAACTGAGTCGATTACAGTCTTGGCGCCTGGCATGATGTTTGCTGCAGGAGCCGATTATCGAATCTGGAAAGAATTCTATCTTGGAGTAGACGCCCGTTATCACGAGACATTTGGCAAGACCGATGGTGTCAATCTCAGTGGCTTAACTGCAGGCGCGTATCTTGGAATTGGTTTTTAACGACTGAGATTCAGGAGATGAAGCTTATCTACTAGGCGTCTGTCGTTTGTGTTCGTGGTTGTCGGTTGTGGTCCGTAGTTGTGTTTTAAGTTGGTTGTATTTTTCTTCTCTTGTTTCTAGCAAGGTCATTGTGTCTAGAGAATGGTTTTGTGACGAAGCCTTTGCGCCCCGCTGCTATTGGTGGGGCGTCTTTTTTGTATGACTTGCTTGTATATTAGCCTAACCTGATTTAGATAGCTCCTGGCTCAACGCTGTTCGTGCGGAGCGGCGATAGCATCAATATTCAACTCACCAACAATACCAATATTAATGTTGAATTTAATGTTCCTGAGCTATCCAGGGACAATGCTGGTCAGACTGCACCTGGGCAAAAAAACTATCGATGGAATACTCAGAAAGTAGGCGCTTTTGCCTATCATGATCAAGGTACGCAGCCTCTTGGTTTATTTGACGCCATCGTAGTCGATGATCTCAGCGGGAAAGTACAAAGCTTCGTTGATGGTGACGGGACAATAACTTTTGTCCAACACGTTCATCAACTGGACAAAGAGTTCGTCATATTCATGGTCGACTCTACATTCTGGAGAACCAAAGTCGGTTCTAAAGGAGCGCACAGGCCATTATGAACTAACCCGGCGCTGAATCGCCGGTTATTGGAGCCGATTGGAAATATTCCACCGGCTGAATTCGAAATGGCATATTATCGCCAATTGAAGGAGTCAGCGGATGCAGCTTGACTCAACAAAATAAGTCTCCGGAATTCCCGGGGTGATTCAAAGGCCTTCACAGTAGCCATTGCATTCACCATCAAGGCAGGTACAGGCGTGGGTCCAGGTGTCTGGCAATGTCACTGTTATATGATGTCCCGCATTGCTAAGAACTTTCTTTGTTGTGACTGCACCGGGCAATTAGCAAGACCTTACTTCGGGCGCACCCTGGCGTGTTATTAAGAAACATTATTAATGGTTGGGTGCAGAACCTCTCTGGTGAATGGAGTGCAGGACTGACTGATCGTCAGCGTAACCCTATGCACTAAGTGAAGAGTCAGATATTTAGTAGAGATAAAAGAACGTTTGTAGTCATGGCATAACGCTAACCAGATATTACCTGGTTAGCATCTTTTCTAATTACTGGAATTTAGGTTTAATTACTATTTCCGGCTTTGGCGAGCAGTTTATCCAATAAACGAATACTCAGAATCCGTTTGAGAAAACCGAATAAATAGGTAGGGAAAGTAACGTAATAACGCGGTTGGGGATGGTTTGCCTCAAGGGCATGAATGACTCGTTTGAGTACAGCCTCGGGTGGCAGGGTGAAAGGAACAGCCGGCCCTTGCTTGTTCAGTCGGTTTAATACTGCGAGATATTTTTCGCGATGAAAACTATTGTCTATATTGATGTGTTTCTGCAGTGCCTTGAGCGCGTTGGCGCGAAATTGAGTCGCAATCGGGCCTGGCTCAATCAGGCTGACAAAGATTTGTGTACCCATCAACTCAAGGCGGAGAGTATCGCTCAATCCCTCAATGGCATACTTGGAAGCATTGTAGGCGCCTCGGAACGGCATGGCTGCAAAACCCAGAACCGAACTATTCTGGATAATTCGGCCATAACCTTGCTTGCGCATAATAGGCAACACCAGATTCGTCAACGCTAGCCAGCCGAAAACATTGGTTTCAAATTGTGCACGTAAGGCGTCGCGACTCAGATCTTCAACGGCACCTGGTAGACCATAGGCGCCATTATTAAACAAGGCATACAATTCTCCACCGGTACGATGCATGATTTCTTCGAATGCCTGCTGAATCGAGCCTGGATCATCTAAATCCAAACGAAGGCTTTCCAGCCCTTCAGCTAATAACATTTCGACGCTTTCCTGCCGCCGTGCGGTTGCGAATACCCGATAACCTCGTTTATGCAATGCATGGGCAACACAGTAACCGATTCCGCTGGAGCAACCCGTGATTAAAATAGATTTTTTCATCAATCAAGCATAACCTCGAAAACCATTTATTTGTCTTGGACTTGACACAAGAAAGGGCATAATCATAGCATCATACCGATAAATTCATTACAAATGATCTTACAACGATCACAACCGGGTAAATGTCAAAGATATTGTTTAGACTTAGAAATATTCCAGATGATGAAGTAGAGGAAGTACGCGAGTTACTGACTAGCCATCATATCGATTACTATGAAACATCCGCAGGCAATTGGGGCGTTTCCATGCCAGCGCTCTGGGTAAGGGATGAGCATGAGTACCAGGAAGCAAAAAAATTACTCGACAATTATCAGGAAGCACGTTCTATTCGTGTCCGGGAAGAGTATGCGCGACTCAAAAGAGAAGGGAAAAACAAAACAGTGCTGGATAGTTTGAAGGAAAATCCCGTCTTGTTTATTGCCTATATATTAATTGTGCTAATCTTGCTTTACTTGCCATTCAAGCTGATTATGGAAATAACCACGCTATAATTTCTGATTTTTCCAGTCGTTGTTCGAATTCATTCATTGAAATCTTTTTTGCTTGCTGATCCGGATTGAATCAAATTAACTTGAAAATAATCATCGCTTTCCTGTCGGGTGCGCTGACTGTTCTGGGCTTTGCACCGTTTTATCTTTTTCCAATACCCTTTGTTACACTGGCGTTATTATTCTATTTCTGGCGTAAGAGCATAAAACCTTTTAGTGCAGCCATACTGGGTTTTTCTTTTGGCATGGGAATATTCGGTGCGGGTGTAACCTGGATTTATGTCAGCTTGCATGATTTTGGCGACATGCCAATGCCGCTGGCTGTATTGGCTTTGATCTTGCTTTGCGCTTATCTCTCGCTATTCCCGGCGTTAACCGGCTGGATTTTGGTCAGATCGCGCACTATTGCACCCAGTATTTGGCCATGGATGGTGGCATCATTATGGATGATATCAGAATGGTTGCGGGGTACCTTGTTTACCGGTTTTCCCTGGCTTGCGATCGGATATTCACAGGCGCCTTATAGTCCTTTCTCCGGGTTTGCTCCAGTGGTGGGTGTCTATGGCATTTCATTTCTGCTGGTTTTGAGTGCTGCGTGGCTAACATCTTGGTTTGAGCAAAGGCATGCCTGGCGATTTTTATGCTTTTTGGCCGGTGTCTGGGGATTGGGTCTGGGGTTGCAGTGGATAAACTGGACCAACCCTCAGGGTGATCCTGTGGCAGTGAGTCTGTTGCAGGGAAATATTGCGCAGGACTTGAAGTGGCGGGAAGATCACGTGGTAACGACTATGGATGCTTACGCGGGGCTTATTCGGGAAAGTAACAGTCGGCTGATTGTAACGCCTGAAATATCGATTCCTTTGTTTCACGAAGATGTGCCGATTAATTACTTGTCAGAGCTTGCTACTCATGCGAGAGCAAATAATGGTGATGTGCTGATCGGCATGGCTGAATCGGCATCCCCAGACAGAAATGAATACTACAATACCATGTTTAGCCTGGGGATATCTCCCGAACAACACTACCGGAAGCATCATCTGGTGCCATTTGGAGAATATATCCCGTTAAAATCGGTGTTTGGCTGGATTATCCAGGTGTTGAATATACCTTTGTCAGATTTCTCACGCGGAGCACTGGATCAGCAGCCTTTGCATCTAGCTGGACAAAGAGTGGCAATCAATATTTGCTATGAGGATGTATTCGGTGAAGAAATCATCAGGCAGCTGCCCCAGGCATCACTGCTGGTGAATGTCAGCAATGATGCCTGGTTTGGGCGTTCCATTGGCCCGCGGCAGCACTTACAGATTTCACAGATGCGCGCCTTGGAAACGGGTCGATATATGTTGCGTGCCACCAATACCGGCGTAACTGCTATCATTGATCAACGAGGCAAGGTCTTGCAGGAATTGGAAATGTTTACCACCGCAGGTCTGCATGGGATAGCACAAGGCTATTCAGGCACTACACCGTATGTGCGTGTTGGCAATGGTCTGGTATTAGGGGTTGCAGGATTACTCCTGATCATCGGGTGGCTATCAGTCTTCTTTTATAGAAAACGTAAAACCCTGTAAAATGCTAGCCGTGATCAACAGAACCATTCCGAACTAATCTTTTTGTCTACATTGATGCCTACACTGACATTTCAGGAAATGATTCTGACGCTCCAGCATTATTGGAGCAAACAGGGTTGTGCCTTACTACAGCCTTATGATATGGAAGTAGGCGCTGGCACCAGTCATACCGCTACTTTTTTGCGCGCATTGGGGCCAGAGCCCTGGCGTGCAGCCTATGTGCAACCATCACGCCGCCCCAAGGATGGCCGTTATGGCAATAATCCGAATCGGCTGCAGCATTATTATCAATATCAAGTAGTATTGAAACCGGTGCCACAAAATATTCTGGATTTATATTTTGGCTCACTTCAGACATTGGGTCTGGATTTGAAGCAGAACGATGTGCGGCTGGTTGAAGATGATTGGGAAAATCCAACGCTTGGCGCTTGGGGACTAGGCTGGGAAGTATGGCTGAATGGCATGGAGGTAACGCAGTTTACCTATTTTCAGCAAGTCGGGGGTATCCATTGCCGGCCGATTACGGGTGAGATTACTTATGGGTTGGAGCGTCTGGCCATGTATCTGCAAGGGGTGGAGAATGTTTTTGATTTAACTTGGACAGAAGGGCTCAGCTACGGTGATGTCTACCATCAAAATGAAGTTGAGCAATCGACTTATAATTTTGAATGCAGCGATACCGAATTTCTATTTCTGGCTTTTGGTAAATATGAAGAACAGGCCAATGATCTGATGGAAAAACAATTGCCGTTACCTGCCTACGAACAAGTCCTGAAAGCGGCGCACAGCTTCAATTTATTAGATGCCCGGGGAGCTATCTCGGTAACCGAGCGGGCAGCCTATATCGCGCGTATCCGTAATTTGGCGCGTCGCGTTGCGCAGGCGTATTACGATAGCCGTGAACGTTTGCAGCCTTCCTTTCCCTTGGCTCCCCGTGAGTGGGTGGCGCAAATGCCCAAGAAAGCAGGGTGAGCATGATAACGAAAAATCTGCTCATAGAGCTGCTGGTTGAAGAACTGCCTCCCAAATCGTTGAATAAATTGGGTGCGAGTTTTGCTGAGATACTGATAAATAGTTTGAAGACTCAGAATCTCGTTATGCTTGATGCGGTGGTGACTGCCTATGCTACGCCACGCAGGCTGGCAGCGCATATTACACAGGTTTTGGCGCAAGCTCCCAATCATGCGGTGACGACCAAGTTAATGCCTGTTTCAGTTGGTCTGGATAAGGAAGGGCGAGCGACTCCGGCTTTGATCAAGAAATTGAGCGGATTAGGTGTGGATGCATTTGTTGTTTCGCAGCTGAGTCGGGCCATGGAGGGTAAATCTGAAACTCTTTTCCTCGAGCGTGTTGTGCCGGGTATTGTGCTTGCTGAGGGATTGCAGCAAGCGCTTGATGATGCGATTGCGCAATTACCCATTCCCAAGGTGATGACCTATCAGCTCGCAGATGGCTGGGAGAGTGTCAATTTCGTTCGTCCAGCACATGGCTTGATCGCATTGCATGGCACGGAGATTGTTCCTGTGAGCATATTGGGTTTGGCTGCCAGCAAGGCGACACAAGGACATCGCTTCGAGGCGAGTACTCATCCTATCGTCATCAGGGAAGCGGATGGTTATGCCCAGCAACTGGAAACAGAAGGGGCCGTTATTGCCAGCTTTGCGGAGCGCCGTACCCGAATTTCAAATCAACTTATCGCCGCAGCCGCTAAAGAAAGCCTGCAGTTTATTCAGGATGAGGCATTGCTGGATGAAGTGACGGCACTGGTCGAGCATCCTAACGTGCTAATAGGCAAATTTCCGTCAGAATTTCTTGAAGTACCGCAGGAATGCCTGATCCTGACGATGAAAGCGAATCAGAAATACTTTCCGCTGCTGGATAGCGAGGGAAAACTGGTGAATACCTTTTTGATGGTATCGAACATCTGTCCAGTAGATGCTCACCTGGTGATTGATGGTAATGAACGCGTCGTGCGTTCTCGTCTGGCTGATGCAAAATTTTTCTTTGATCAGGACCGAAGAAACACATTGGTTTCACGCATTCCCGGACTGGATAAGGTGGTTTACCATCATCAGTTGGGTACGCAAGGTCTGCGTATTGAATATGTGCGCACTATTGCGCACGAAATCGGACAAATGCTGGGTGGAAATGCTCTGGCAGAACAAGCAGGGGAAGCGGCGAGATTAGCTAAAGTGGATTTACTGACCGACATGGTCGGAGAATTTCCCGAGCTGCAGGGCATTATGGGGCGCTACTATGCCCAGCACGAGGGTTTAGGCGATGCGATTGCCTATGCGATAGAAGATCACTATAAGCCCCGTTTTGCGGGCGATGTGCTGCCACGTAATCTGGTTGGCGTCTGTGTGGCGTTGGCAGACAAGCTTGAAACCTTGATCAATCTGTTTGGTATCGGACAAATCCCCACCGGAGACAAAGATCCTTTTGCTTTGCGCCGTCATGCCTTGGGCGTGATCCGTATCCTCATTGAAAAGGATTTGCCACTTGAAATGGAGAGACTGCTTGAGCGAGTCATTGATATTCTCCAGGATAAACGCATTGCGGAACAATGGGCGCAGCGAGCGGCATCTGCGCAGCCACCTCTTCGAGTAGCTAAGATCACTGTCCAAGGCCAGGGTTTTAGTCCCCGTCACATTCCTTCCGAAGTGAATGGGCAATTGTTGGAATTTATCTATGATCGTCTGGCCGGGAGTTTGCGTGAGCAGGGCTATAGCGCGCAAGAAGTGGATGCGGTATTGGCGCTTCATCCCCAGCATTTAAATGATATTCCCAAACGGATTGCCGCTGTGCGTGCTTTTGCCTCCTTGCCAGAGGCAGCCAGTCTTGCAGCTGCCAACAAGCGTGTGAGTAATATCCTCAAGAAGGTCGCTGTTGATATCGGCTCACAGGTAGATGTTGAACATTTACAGGCACCTGCCGAGCAGGCGCTGTATCAAGCTTTAATCGAGATGCAAGACAAAGTGGATGAGGCCTTCCTGGAGAAGGATTACACGGTTGCTCTGCAAATCCTTGCCGCTTTGAAGGCGCCCGTGGATACTTTCTTTGATCATGTCATGGTTAATACCGATGATGACAGGCTGCGTAACAATCGCCTGGCTTTGCTTAAGAAGCTTCAGCAGGTCATGAATCGAGTGGCTGATATTTCCAGACTAGCGAGCTGAAATGAAACTGATCGTCCTTGATAGCAATGGTGTGATCAATGAAACCAGTCATACCTTTATCAAAGCGCCTGAGGAATGGATGCCGATACCGGGTAGCCTGGAAGCGATTTCACGGCTCACCCATGCAGGTTATCGCGTGATCGTTGCTGCCAATCAGTCGGGTATTGGACGCGGATTGCTCGATATGGCCACTTTTAATGCCATCAATGACAAGATGTTCAAGGCTGTTCACCAAGCCGGGGGACGCCTTGATGCGCTTTTTTTCTGTCCGCATACACAGCAGGATAAATGCCATTGCCGTAAGCCCGAAACAGGTATGTTCCAGGAAATCATGCAACGTTATAGCACGGATCTCAAAGGGGTACCTGCTATTGGTGATTCATTGCGAGATTTACAGGCAGCAATAACTGTCGGTGCCATCCCGATTTTAGTGTTGACTGGAAAAGGTGAAATGACCCATGCAAATGGTAATCTGCCAGAAGGTACGCAAATTTTTGCTGATTTGGCATCAGTCGTTGATACACTGGTGAAGCGAATATGATACTGGATACGTTGCGCGCGACAATTTACACATTATTACAAATTATTATCACTCCGCCCTATGCACTAATCACGCTCTTCTGCTTTCCACTTTCGCCACATCATCGTTATAAGGTTACCTATGGCTGGACTCGCCTCATGCTGTTTCTGCTGAAGGTAATTTGTGGGCTGCATTATCGTGTGATTGGTGCTGAGAATATTCCTGATCAGCCCAGTATTGTGCTCTCGAAGCATCAATCAGCATGGGAAACCTTGGCATTACAGCAAATTTTCCCACCTCAGGTATGGGTGCTTAAAAAAGAGTTGTTGCGGATTCCATTTTTTGGCTGGGGATTAGCCATGACCAATCCGATCGCAATTGACCGCAGCTCGGGTAAAGCGGCATTACAGCAGATCGTCGAGCAGGGTAGAGAGAGATTAGAACAGAATTTCTGGATAGTCATTTTCCCGGAAGGAACACGCATTTCTCCAGGTAAGACGGGTAAATACCACATAGGTGGCGCATGGCTTGCTACCCATACCGGAGCCCTGGTGGTACCGGTTGCGCACAATGCCGGAGAGTTTTGGGGAAAAAATTCGTTTGTCAAATACCCCGGAAAGATCACGGTAAGTATCGGCAAGCCAATTGATCCAACCGGCATGGAGCCCGGAGAGCTTAACGAACGTGTAAAAGCCTGGATCGAAGCTGAAGTCTCGCGCATCAGCTGTTTTGGAAAGAAAAGGTATGATGGACAATTTGTTTCGATTCCCAACGAGCCGCTCAAAGATACAGAAAAATGAGGCACGCAGCGTTAAGCTTGCTGACAGAATAATCGCTTACACGCTTGTTCGTCGTAACCGGAAAACCGTTGGTCTGAGAATCAATCGAGAGGGTTTGACTGTTAGCGTGCCTTTGCAAGCAACTCTCAGCAGCATTGAGCGAGTGTTGCACAATAAAGCAGGGTGGGTTATCGGAAATCTGGATGCCTGGAAAGAGAAAAGAATCATCCAGCCTGAGTGGTGTCCGAATAGCACTTTCTGGTTGTTGGGTGATCCCTATCGACTGGCGCTGACGGGATTAGATAAACTGCAAATGGTGTCGCAAGACAATAAAGTAGACCAAGTCCAGGAAATACCCTCTTCTTTAGCTGTACTCACTTCCTGTCAAATCGAGAAATTCGTGATGGCCTGGTATCGTAAGCAGGCGATGGCGCATATGAGTGAGCGAGTGGCGCTCTATGCAGATAAATTGGGTGTGCCCTTGCCAAGACTGAGATTATCCAGTGCACGAACCCGCTGGGGAAGTTGCAGTTCACACGGGACGGTGTGTCTCAACTGGCGGTTGATTCAGTTGGCAATTCCTTTGGTAGATTATGTTGTCGCACATGAATTATCTCACCTTATTGAGATGAATCATTCTTCTGCATTTTGGAAGGTAGTCGAGAGCATTTATCCGGATTACCGGCAAGCTCAAGTAGAGCTAAAGAAAATCGGCTGATCGGAACGATTCAGTTTTTTTAGTGTATATGCTTCTATCGTGGATGCATGATACAAGATTTCCCACTGCCTGCTATTGTGCATATAATGTTGTCTCAAGCTGTACAAAAAGCCCGAAAATGATCCCTTAGCGGTTACTTAGCATGGTCATTGAAGGAGTGTTTTCCCTAGGAACCCCTTAACCACAAAACATTACAAGCAAGGAGAGAAAATGAAGCACCCATTTAAACTCATTACCCTGGTTTGCGCACTTTTGCCTTTTTATGCTCATGGTGGAGGTGATCCTGATTTTGTCAAGTTTCCTGAGAGCTATCAGCAAAACTTTACGAAATACGATACCGCCAACCGAGCTAATCAGACACAGGTAGCAAAATTCTATGCGAATGGGATAGCTGTCGAGAGTTATAAGAAAGGCAAGGAAGCAGAGCCTGGGGCAGTGGTTATCATGGAAATATATGAGCCTAAAAAAGATGCAGATGGCAAGATCATCTCAGGTAAAGAAGGTCTTTTCGAAATTGAAAAATTGGCAGCAGTTGCAGTCATGGAAAAAAGAACTGGTTGGGATAAAGCTTTTTCTCAGGATAATCGCACGGGTGACTGGGGATTTGCCGTGTATAATCCAGATGGTACGCCCAAAAGCAACGATCTGAATTGTGTTCAATGTCATACTCCATTGAAGAATCAGGATTATTTATTTAGCTTCCAGAAACTGGTCGATTTTTCAAAGAATCATTAATGGCTAACGTGAAATAAATATTGTTGGTGACCCATGCACAGGTTGTAAGTTTCTTAAGACTTGCAGCCTGTTTAATTATCTGGTTTGAGATAATTAAAATAGGATGTATAGGAAGGATACCTGTATTTTGACCTCGACATGATGAATGGGGGCACCAGGAATCTTGCAGTATTGGGAATCTAGCTACTTGATTTTCCATAAATACTGAATGACTAGCATGTTGCTACAACGGTAAAAAAGTACCTAAAAAAACATGAATTAAAAGCTTCGATGACACATTCTGTTATCAAGCCTTTACTCTTGTTCCTCTAGTTCTAGTATTTGGGCGCTGTTTTTAATCAGAATTTTCAGTATCTGCTATAGTTGAGATTTTAGTCATTTTCAAATATTTTCCTGTACGGCTACGGAGATGAGTATATTTACTTTATGTGAGTTTGGTTATGCGTAGCCTTGCTATATTATTTTCTACCTTATTAACAGCGACATTGGCGCAGGCTACGACCTGGATACTGCCTCCATCGGATATTGATATTTTTGGTCAAATAGAGGTGGTAGCAGCGAGTCGTGAGGAGACCCTGCTTGATATTGCGCGCAGGTACGGTATTGGACAGGATGCAATATTGCTGGCTAATCCCCTGGTGGATCGCTGGCTTCCTCCTGATGGCGCTCCAGTTGTCATACCAGCTCGACACATTTTCCCGCAGGCTGAGCGGACTGGTTTGGTAATTAATCTACCTGAAATGCGGCTTTACTATTTTCCTAAACCAGAAAAAGGGAAGAAACCGGTTGTCATTACTTATCCTATCAGCATAGGCAGAATGGACTGGCGCACGCCGCTGGGTAGAACAACCGTCATTAGAAAGCAAAAGGATCCTACCTGGATACCGCCTCAATCACTTAAGAACGAGGCTATCGCAGCAGGTAATCCACCGCTACCGGATATCGTTCCGCCCGGCCCGAATAACCCATTGGGCCGCCATGCTTTATATCTGGGTACGACGGGTTATTTGATCCATGGCACTGACAAACCATTTGGTATAGGTATGCGCGTGACTCATGGATGCTTGCGCATGTACCCTGAAGAAGTCGAGAAATTGTTTGATCAGGTAGCTGTCGGAACACCTGTTCAGCTAGTCAATCAACCCATAAAACTTGGCTGGCTAGCTGATTCCTTGTTTATAGAATTGCACCCGCCACTGGAAGAAAATGAAAATGAGTATGCTGATTATATGCAGAAAGTGCGTGAATCAATCGCCAGTTTTCTTGAGAAGAGTACCAATGGCAGAAAAATAAATCACGCCATAGAGGATATCATCATTGATGAATCGGCTCTTGAGCTGGCGGTGTTTGAAAAGAATGGCATTCCTGCCTTGATTTCAAAATAATAAGCAATAAAAAAAGCCCCAAACGGGGCTTTTTTATTTCACCTGCATAGTTTATTTATACATGGATCGTTTGAACATACGATCAATTTTTGTTTCAGTTTCGATTGAGCGTGCATTGGCCTCATTGGCAGTGTTGAGTGCTCTGTTTGCAACATCTTTTGCTTCATTCGCAGCTGCTCTAGCTGCGCCAGCTTCTGATTTAGCAGCATTTGCATCTGCTTGAACAGCATTGAGCTGTGCTTTGACTTCTTCGAGACTCCCTGTAGTTGCACAACCAGATAACGCAACAGAAGCACCCAGCGCGGCTACAGTAAATACATACTTCATTTTTTTATTCATCTTTATCTCCTTACTGTTATTTGATTAAGACAAAACCTGAAATTCCCAGCATAAATTGTTGCCCATTCAAGTCCATCTCTAAGAAATCTGCGACAACTCCGTGATGCTACATGATTTCTTAAGCAATATAAAGGGTAGAAATGCGTCATATATTGGCTTTATTCATTCTAGCTAAGGCCTTCTTGGGTAGTATGCAAATTTACCACAGCTTCGTAGCATTGAACCTTAGCCCGAATATTTCATAAATTCGCGTGATGATCACGCAGGATTTTGATTAATAGGGAAGTTTTGAGAAAGAGTGGTGTAGTGACTCATACACCCGACTGAGCAAAATCTTTCTTATTAATCAAAAGGCAAGTGAGGGCACGTGCCAATTTATGAAATATTCGGGTTAGCATAGCGCTGCTTATTTTCCTTTTTATGACAGACTTCTTGATTCTTTAAAAGGCTATGTCATGGCGGCAAGGTCCTTCAACTGAATCGTGCAGACTCTTCATTTCAGCTCAGCGAGCCTCAGCGTATGCCAGCTAGAACAAGCTTTCATCATCACTTACCTTCAAGAAATACTATAAATCAGGCCAATCACAGCGCACGCGCCCATCACCTGAATGACATTCCACTTGAAATAGAACAATGCAACGCTTGCGGTCAGTGTGATCAGCGCAGCTGGCCATTCGAACAAGGCTGAGAAGCCTTCCGGCCACAGGACGTGGTAAGCGAAAAACACTACCAGGTTGAAAATGACACCGACCACGGCAGCCGCGATAGCGGTCAAGGGGGCAGTGAATTTAAGGTTGCCGTGGGTGGTTTCCACCAATGGTCCACCGATCAGGATGAATAAAAATGAGGGCAGAAAGGTAAACCAGGTTACTACCATAGCTGCCGTGGCACCCGCCAGAAAAGTCAGTTCGGTACCAAACAGTGCATTTGCATAACCGCCGATAAAGCCGACAAACGCGACCACCATGATGAGCGGCCCGGGGGTAGTTTCGCCGAGCGCCAGACCATCGATCATTTGCGCAGGGTCCAGCCACCCATAATATTCGACTGCGCCCTCATAGATATAAGGCAGGACTGCATAGGCGCCTCCAAACGTCAATAAAGCTGCCTTGGTAAAGAACCAGCCCATCTGGGTCAACGTGGCATTCCAGCCAAATTGGCTGGCGAGCAATGTCATCGGCACGATCCATAGCAAGACGCATACTACGATCACAGTAGCCAGGCGTGACCAGCGGAAACGGGCGTGCTCGGGGAGGGGGGAGTTATCGTCGATGATGGCTGGGCCGTATGACCGATTGAGTTTACTATGCCCTGCGCCAGTCAAGAAGCGAGCCGGCGCCATCCGTCCACCGGCATAACCGATCAACGCAGCAGCCAGCAGAATAATCGGAAACGACACCTGGAAGATTGCCATCGCGACAAAAGAAGCAGCAGCGATCGCCCATAAACCTGGATTCTTGAGCGTCCGTAATCCGATCCGGTAAGCAGCTTGCAGTACGATAGCGGTTACCGCAGGCTTAATACCATAAAACAGTCCGGTCACGAGGGAGACATGACCAAAAGCAATGTAAAGCCAGGATAAGATAATCAGGATGAGCAACGATGGCAACACAAACAGTGCACCCGCGGCGATGCCTCCCCAGGTTCGATGCATTAGCCAGCCGATATAGGTAGCGAGCTGCTGGGCTTCAGGGCCGGGCAATACCATGCAGTAATTCAGCGCATGCAAGAAGCGTTTCTCACTGATCCAGCGCCGTTGTTCAACTAGCTCCGTGTGCATGATGGCAATCTGCCCTGCTGGGCCGCCAAAACTGATCCAGCCGAGTTTGAACCAGAATAGCCATGCTTCACGGAAGCTGACTTGGGCAGGGAGGGCTTCCTTGTCAGAAGCGGCTGTCATGTTGCCTGAAGTGTTTACGGAAAGCACTCATGGAAAATTTCTTATCAATGATGCTTGTGATGAGCAGGCTGAGCTTCTGCTTCGGCAGGGAGATCAGTCGTCCGAATCTGATAGGTAGTATGGCAGGTGACACAACGCTGCAGGGTGGTGCTCAGCTGACCCAGGGTATGCTTGGGATTCTTCAGGGTCTCAGCATCGGCTGCAATTTGGTCAAAGCTTTGGTGCACCGACATGCCAAGCTGCATGAAATCCTCGGGTAGCACTGATCGTAAATGATTTTCTCCCGTATGCGCCATCGCCATGCCCAGCATACGCGCATGGCGAGCGACCGCCATCATATCCTCTTCCGAGAGCGCCTGTAGAATCTGCTGCGTGCCGAGCAGCAATGCGTTCATTTCGGTCAGGATGTGATGGCGCTGCATTTCATTAAGTGAGAGCACTTTACGTTCATCAATATCCGCGGCCATGACTGTAGTTGCGATCAAACACATTACAAGCACATAAATCTTTTTCATCAGAATCTCCTTTAAGCTTGATAATCAATATGAACAATAAATCGGTCACTGGCTGCTTCTGGGTGGAAGCAGAGAAAGTCTATGCTCAGGCGGTCCGGGCAGGAACGCCGTTGCTTTGCCAGTCACCCAGTCAGCATGACCACTGCCATAGTAGGGTGAAAGCGGGTGGCCGCTTTGTCCCCCGGGCATCGAAAAATAGCCTTGCTCTTCATCGCCTGGCGCAACCACGAAACGCTGTGATGCGCCAAAATTGGGTGACTGGATGCGTGGCATATAACTATCACCCGGCAATGGATCACGCGGCATATCCAGCCACTGAGCGATAAATCCTGGCAGCATGCGACTCAATGGATGCTGAATAGCTGCCGTATTCTGCTCACCCCAGGTACGCGCTGTTATTCCTCCTGGCTGAGCCTGCATGCGTTCGGCGATACGTTGTGCGCAAGCTACGAGCAGTTGATTCCAATCGGTATATTCCGGCGGCAGCAGATGCAGTGGGCGTTGCTCAAGCAATATCCACACGGCATGTTCGCTCTGAGCCAGCCGTGGTAATAAGAAATTCGGATAACGGCGTCTTGCTTCAGCAGAAAAATTATCCAGGATACTGTCGATGACCTCCTGACGAAACGTGCGCACGATACGGTAGGCGGCAGAGTTAATGGAAGCATGACCATCCCAATCACGCAGTGCTGCTTGCGTTTCTGTGCGCCAGGCAGAAGCGGGCGCCAGATTCAGTGTCCGTTCAAGCAATTGCCGCCAGCGAGAAAGAAACAAGGCGCGGTCATCTAATTGAATCGAGAATAAATCAGCGGGTATGAAATGTTCACTTTTCTGCAGGCTGTCCCGGATCTGCTGGGTACGCGCACCAAGCTCATAGCCCCCATCGCCAAGATGTTCAAGCATGGCGCCATCGACTGCTCGTGCGTTGCCATTCCACAGACGCTGCTCTGGTGGATTACTGATCAATGGGTATTTTGCTGATTCCAGCCAACCACGCCAGCCGGTATTTCCTTCACTCCAGTCTGCTGGTTCACTTGGATTGTATTGGCCGATGCGCAATGGGATGCGTCCAGCGATCGTCCAGGCGATGTTGCCGTCACGATCTCCCACAATGAAATTTTGTGCGGGAATACCCGCATTCTGGGCAACAATAATGGCGTTATCTACCGTTTCCACCTGCTCAAGGTTGATAAGATCCAGATTGACTGAATTAGCCTGGTGGGCAACCCAGACCAGCGCCAGCGGCGTGCCATCATGATCACTTGCCAGTATGGGCCCCCATTCGGTTTCACGAACCTCGAGCATTTCATCCGTTGTGCCACGCACACGCAGTATTTCACGGTGGACTGTGACGGATTTCCAGCCTTCTGCGCTCCGATAACGCGATGAATCTGCCGGATCGACCATTATCCGTACCCAGTCGGCCATGTCGCCGTAGCTGTTGGTAAAGCTCCAGGCAATATGACGATTGGAGCCTACGACAATCGCAGGTGCGCCAGGCAAACTCACCCCATTCGTATCAATGACCCGTTCAGGGCGGTGAGGGTGAGGATAAATGAGTCGTGTGCGGAACCACAAACTGGGCGTCCGTAGCGAGAGATGCATATCATTGGCTACCAGCGCAGCACCCGCAGCCAGTGAGCCGGCTACCGCAAAGCTGTTGCTACCCGATGCTTCATCATGCTGATCATTCCTATGATTCTGTATGTTGCGCTTCCGGTCAGGATCAGGTTTGCGCAAATCGAGTTCTTCACTGGAAGGGGGGTGTGGCCATTGAAAAGGTGCACCAACCAGCGGCGCATCCCATTCACCTCCGCTTGCAGCTAAAAATTGGTAGGCAGATTCGGGCAGTCCGGCGCGCAGCGTGGAAAGTTGCAACTCACGCTGAACGCTGGATTCTTGCAAAGTAAAATACATTGACAGAATCACCAGTAGACTGTCTTCACTACGCCAGGCATGCGGTTGGGTACGCGTCAGTAGATAAGGAAATGGGCGCACCATGAGCGCAGTCAGCCCTTCGTTTACGCCATCACGATAAGCATTGACCAAACGGCGTTGGACTTCAGGCAGATCGGCTAGCATTGCTGTAGCGCGGGCGCGCATCCGGTGTCCCCGCGTCTTGCGATCGGCGGGTAGTGCGGCTACGCCAAATAGCTCAGCCAGTTCTCCCGCAGCACTGCGCCGCATGAGATCCATTTCAAAAAAACGCTCTTGAGCATGCACATAACCCAGCGCCCTGGCGAGATCAAAACGATCCTGCGCGCGTAGGGTTACACTTCCCAGTGCATCGCGTTCAACGGCTACCGATGTGGATAGGCCGGAAACAGGCGCTTCTCCATCATATTTTGGCAGACTGCCTTGTAACAGTAACCAGGAGGCGCCTGTCAGCAATAGCGCCAGAACAGGCAGCGCGAGCAGAAGCCAGCGAATCAGATTGAATCGACGCATCATTGCAACAATCATTTGCCGGAATCAGGAAGATTCAAGCTGTGCGCGTATTGCTTCAATCCGTTTGCGATTCATGCCTAAATCACTTTTCCCTAAGCGGGAAGCCGAACGTACCTGAATGACATGGGCAACCGGGTCAAACCAGAATTCCGCGTCATCCACAAATTTCATGATTCTGGTCGTAAATTGAACATAGAGGTAATACTCATCGCTAGTGATGACTTCTGTGCCCTCCATGCCTTCGATAATGCTGCGTATGCGGGCCATGGTTGTGGCGGCATCACCGATGAGCGGCAATGGCTCGATACTGGCGTAATTAAGCTGGGGATGATCCGGATAAAGTGTGGCCTGACTGGACACACTGTTAGGTGTCATGGCAGGTGGTTTGAGCTTGCCCTCGTGTACGCCCAGATCGGCCGGAGCTATTCCTTTAAGCATACCAAGTTGACCCGCGAGGACTGCTAGCACTATTGCAATGACAATTAATAAAGTAATGATCAGTAGCCATTTGATGAATATCATAATGAAGTCCTGTTTGATACTGATGATGAAGTTGGCAATTTATCAGGAAATGTAAATATTTAAATAAATTTGACCAGATCAGCATTGCTTGCGCATGATTTGTCTTGTCTATTGTTTAGATCGGCGTATTCTCCACCCGATTCCTATTGCCAACAAAGCTGCTGCTACGAACCATATTCCATATCGCTTTATCCATTCAACCGGATTTTTTTGTGCAAATACTTGTATCTCAGCAAGATCAACGATTTCCTGACTTTCCTGCGCGCTGTCGAGGGTTATCAGATGAAGCCGGAGCGTAAGTGTTTGACGATTCGGTGTTAAGGGTGTGATTTTCCAGGACCAGAGCGTTTCACCGTGACTAGAAAGAAGCTGCACTTGCGGCCCCGGATTATCAATGTGAAATGCATTCCCCACGATTTCTGCCTGCATGCTGGAGTGCACCTTGCTGGTAATGCCCCGTATGGCAACACCATGGGGAGACTTAGCTATAATGTTATTGATGCGCTTTGCCAATGCATGAGTATCCAGTTGAAGCGTAATATCAAAGGGTGTGAATTGCACGACTTCTGCGGGTAACGCGACAGCGGTGCTTTCAACGGGTAACTTCATCATGATGGCGGGAGGGAACTGCTTCTTCCCAACCAGAGCATGTGCAAGAAAATTCATTATATAGGGTATGAAAAGAAGGGCTGCCAACAAGGCAGGGAGGAGTATGTTGAAACTTATTGCAAATTTACGCATTATTTCTCCCAGCGAATTCATTAATTTCCATATTTTTAAGGATTTTATCATCTAATCTTAGGATCAAACCCTGATTGATCATTATGATTCAGAATACAAAGTAGACTCTGGTTCACATTATTTGCAGGAAACATATGTCCGTATCTGAACAAAATATCCCTTATCTCATCGCCCATCGTGGTTATCCTGCGCGCTATCCAGAGAATAGCCTTGCCGGGTTTGAGGCTGCGACGCTGGCTGGAGCCTGCTTTGTCGAGATCGACATACAATTGAGCGCTCGTCGAACCCCATTCTTATGTCATGATGATCATCTGCGGCGCTTGACGAGAAGTGATTGCTGGTTGACCCAGCTTGACGATGAAGTCATTAATACGCTTTCAGTGCCCTACCCACGTTTGGGTTTGTCTGATTCACCAGAAACTGAACCATTATCTGATTTGGCCACTTTCTGTCAGCATTTGCAAGCACGGCCGTGGGTAACCGCATTTGTCGAAATAAAGCTGGAAAGTATTGCTAAATTTGGTTTGACGGTAACAATGGATGCCATTCTTGAAGTCATTTATCCTTATATTAGGCAATGTGTCCTGATTTCGTTTGATTCACGAGCAGTAATGCTTGCAAGGCAGCAGGGTGCTGAGCGGATTGGCTGGGTTATCCCGAAATGGGACAGTGAGCATGCGGTTATCGCAAAACGGCTGGCAGCAGAGTTTCTGTTTTGTAGCACCCGACGTCTGCCGCATGAACCTGGAGCACGATGGCAAGGTCCTTGGCAATGGGTGGTTTACACCGTCAATGACAGTCACACAGCGCTCAAGTATGCTGATGAGGGTATTGCTCTGATCGAGACCGATACCATTGGCACATTATTACAACATCCAATACTCAAACAGCATGCCTGTATCCAACCACTATGACATCGTTATCATTGGCGGCGGGATTCAGGGGGCCGCCGTGGCGCAGGCCGCTGCAGCGCGTGGTTATACCGTTCTGGTGCTGGAAAAAACTGCGTTGGCTGCGGGGACTTCAAGCCGCTCCAGTAAATTGGTTCACGGTGGTTTGCGCTACCTGGAGCATGGCCATCTTGCACTTGTCCATGAAAGCTTGCGAGAGCGATCTGACTGGCTAAGGTTAGCGCCTTCCCTGGTCAGACTGAGTCCGTTTTATATTCCGGTTTACCGGAAAACATCCCGCAGCACGCTGATGCTGCGGACAGGACTCAGCCTGTATGCCTTGCTGGCTGGCGGCGGCGCCTCATCGCGTTTCCGCTCCGTTCCCCAATCTGCCTGGGAACAACTGGATGGCCTGACAACCGAGGGGCTAAAGCATGTTTTTCAGTACTGGGATGCTCAGACCGATGATCGGCTTTTGACCCAGGCGCTGATGCATTCAGCAAGTTCACTGGGCGCAGAATTGCTGTGCCCTGCGGAATTTATTCATGCCACCCTCTCCCCAACACTGTGTGAAATCGATTATCTCCAGGAAGACAGGATAAATCACTGCAGCGCAGCGGTCATTGTTAATGCTGCCGGGCCATGGGTTAACAGGGTGGTACAACGGATCGATCCTCATCCGCCGGAATATCCTGTTGACCTGGTGCAAGGAAGCCATCTGGTGCTGGAAGGATGCCTCAACAGAGGATGTTATTATCTGGAGTCTCCTATAGATCGCAGGGCAGTCTTCGTGCTGCCATGGTATCAACATATCCTTCTAGGAACGACCGAAACCCTATTTAACGGCGATCCGGAAAAATCGTCTCCATTAGCCACGGAAGAGGCTTATTTACTGGATTGTTTTCATCATTACTTTCCAGAAAGAAATATGGCCGTCAGAGAAAAGTTTTCCGGTCTGCGAGTGCTTCCCGTAGCTCATGGAGTTGCTTTTCATCGTTCCCGAGAAATTCATCTGCAGTGTGATACGTCTCAGAAGCCGCGAGTCGTCAGCATCTATGGCGGTAAACTGACAGTTTGCCGTGCTACTGCGCAAAAAGTGCTGCATATCATTATGCCAACACTACCTGATCGCGCGCCTAGAGCGGATGTTTCCAAATTGATAATCGAAGCGCCATAGGCGAATATTCTGTGGTGATGCATCGCTCTCATACTTTGGCTATCGATCAGGGTACGCATATGACGCGTGCGTTATTATTTGACGATACGGGGCAGGCCGTCGCAACATTCACCCAAAAAATTGCGTTATACCCGCGTAGTCCAACGGAGGTTGAGCAGAATCCCGATGAGATTTTGAGCTCCGTTCGGCAGGTCATCGCCGAGGCTAGGCGTTATGCCCAAAAGCATGCGCTCATGATCAATCGGGCAGGATTAGCCACGCAGCGTTCAAGCGTGCTTGCCTGGGACAGAAAAACTGGCCAGGCCTTGAGTCCTGTACTCAGCTGGCAAGACCGCCGTGCTGCAGCTTGGCTGAGTTCGTTTGCTCCTTACGCGCAAGCTATCGCGCAACGTACGGGTCTACGCCTTTCGCCACACTATGGCGTCAGCAAATTGCAATGGCTAAGACAGACACTTTCCCCTGTCATTAAAGCAGAACAGCAATCCCGCCTTGCGCTGGGCCCCTTGGCAAGCTTTTTACTCTATCATTTGCTTGAGGAGGCTCCCTTTGTTATTGATCATGCCAATGCTGCGCGTACCCTTTTATGGAATCTGACGGATTGCGACTGGGACCCGTGGTTGATGCAGTTGTTTGGAATTCCACCCTCCATCCTTCCGCTGTGTTGTCCTGTCCGCTATGAATATGGTCACTTGGCTGGCTACGGTATTCCCTTGACGGCGGTCAACGGTGATCAGAGCGCCGCACTTTTTGCGGCCACTACACTTGCGGAAAGCAGAATATTGGTCAATATAGGAACCGGTGCCTTTATGCTGCAACCAACGGGTAAAACGTTATATCGTCATCCCAGGTTACTGAGCGGGATAGCAGATAGCCATGCGACACAGACTAGTTATACGCTGGAAGGAACCGTAAATAATGCAGGCAGCGCCTTGGATTGGGCTGGTGTGCATTGGCATATCACTGATTTGTACCATCAGCTTGAACAGGGATTGATGACGATTCATGATCCACCGCTGTTTATCAACAGTATCAGTGGACTAGGATCGCCATGGTGGAGCGAAGGCCCGCAGCCTCAGTTAACTGATCTCGAGGGAAATGCGCTTGTGAGCGCGCCATCTGTACATATTCTGGTTGCGGTTACCGAGAGTATTCTTTTTCTGATTCAGGCTAATTTGGAGGCATTGACAGAAACGGGGAATGGACTCCAGCATTTAGTCATTAGCGGTGGTTTGGCGCAATCGGACGCGCTCTGTCAGAAATTGGCTAACTTATCCGGATTAACCGTTCATCGACCGGTGCTGGTGGAAGCGACAGCGCGGGGTATTGCCTGGCTTGCTGCCGGTAAACCAGCAGACTGGTCGGTTTTTCAGGAAACCTGCTTCTGGCCATCCAGAGAATCTGAAGCGCAAGATTCAGGGCTAAATGGGCGATATCGCCGATTTCTCGCTATTCTGGAAAAGAAAATAAGGGATAAAGGAGATTTTGATCGTTCTGAGTGATCTTGTGTAACCTGGTTCTGATGCCCCGGATTCCTTAGAGTCAGTAAGAGTAAGATTTCGCTAATAAATTTACTGCATGCCCGAATACGGCGTTGCAGCCACCCCAGAATTAAAAGGTTATCGGTGCTCTGAAGGTAAGAGTTGCATCTTGTGCATTGTCGGTCGCACCGATACCGATGGACAAATTAAAGTTGGTTCGTTGGGAATATCTGAATGCATAACCCAGTAATACTTGTCCAATATCCAGCGCAGAACCGCTGATTTTATCGCCATTTACTCGAGTATTAAAGAAATGTCTATGAGAGTATCCCAAGTTAAAGGATGATCGTTCATTAATGTTAAATCCCATACCAAAAGTCATCCCTACTGCGTCGCCCGGATCGACCTTACCTACATTTCCATCAGTCTCCAGGGTATAGGTGTATTGGAGATTGCTGAAGAATACTGCTGGATCGGTTGGATAAAGCGCGGTAACGCTTGGCTGGAAGCTAAAAAAACCTGATCCTGTTGGGGCTTCTGTTGGGAACATGGCGCCGGGGACTTCCTGTGATTCAACAAATTTGATATCAAAGGGACTTGTTCCTGTGGGTATCGTTGTGACCATATTACCCACCAAAATAGGCCAGCCACCCGAGCCATCGGTGAGCTGGTAACGGGCTGTCAGCTCAACATCCCCGATATTATTTCCGGTTGCGTTGAACGTTTCATTAATGCTTGAACCGATACTAACAGGGCGGGAACGCTGGATATCAGCACGATATACATAAGGAACCCTGGCTTCCAATTCTAGACGACTAGTCGCCCCATAGCGTAACCCAAGGCTGGCAAAAAGACTGTGCCGAGTAATGTCACGAATATCGATGAGACCGACCGCAATTGCCGGTATAAAAGTAAAAGCATCCAGAAATACGCGACTGTTATCGGAATAAGAATATGCCAGGGCCGGTTCAATAATAATGTTGCCTTTTTTGGTTAAAACACCTCCTACCGTTTCACTCAGCCTGGGCATTTCTGGAGGCCTTGCTGGTTCTTTCGATACAGGAGGAGCCTGGCCGACTGGTCCAGAGGGTATTTGATTCGGCAATGCTTTGGGTGTGTCTTCTTTTTGCTTCGCTACGGTACTGGTTTGGGCTGATGGCTTTGACTGATCTGATGGAGTAGGGGATTGTCTGGATAGCGCATCGAGGTGTTTTTTTAAGCGCTCCAATTCCTTGCCTTGTTCTTCAAGTAATTGACGCTGTCTTTCAAATTTTTTTTCCTGCTCAGCAAGAAGCTGCCGGTAGTGCGCTAATGAATCTTCAGATTTGCTTGTTTCGGCGTAGCTGCCATTTATGAAAAAAAGACACATGATAAAAATAAAGCATCTGATGATTCCATTCAAAAAATAAAGCTCGTGTTTTTTTTTCATTTTTGATTAAATTGACAGCACTTCTTGCATATAAGGTGAGTTGCATTATAAGGCCCGATGAGAACGCTGTAACTAGAAAAAAAGAGGGTATTAGTACAAGTTCTGCTCTGTATTTTGAGGAGGGGACATGCTTATAATGAAAGTTTTTTGCTATGCATGTAGCCTTGCCGGGAAGATTTTATATCCGGTTGCGGTATCTAACACCTTAAAGATTATTAGTGTAAAACGGGTAAAATCATATTCATGCCGCCATGACCATGGCTGTGATGTAATCCAATATTCTGCAGGTTGCCGATCTCAATGTTAATTTCATTGATAGTCTTGATTACCTGATCATCTAAGTTATTTTGGATGACATTGCCCAAACCTGAGATAGCTAGATCTGACGCCATATTGTGACTGCCATTTTGCAGCAGCAAGCCATTTTCGGGAAATTGCAAGAAGGAAGAAAAGGTTTCGACGCCGTTCAAGGAAATAATTCTTTCAAAGCTGAAATCTATCGTTACTCCATTGGGGAGCATAAACCCGCCTCTTTGTTGCGCTAATTCACCGTCAGTCGCCCGGGGCCAGTTATCATAAGCATCAATAGAGGAGACAGATCTGACTGATGATTCATCTGCCGATGCCTGGCAGGCAATGGTTAGGCATACAACAGTGATGAATAGAGATAAGGTCTTAGAGTTTTTCGGGGGAATGTCTAATTTATAAATGCTCATATTTAACATCCTGCAATAAATTAGAAATCAAAAGGACCAGGCACTTGCCCGCGTATTAAAACATGATATTCAGCCAAACTGCTTCGATCAATGGCATCCCCCAGTGGCGCCAGGCGGGCGGCCCATTCCTTCTGACTCTGGAAATTTCCCGTGCCGATGCTTTCATCCGCATGGATTAAAAACAGGATACGTTTTTCCCACATTTCTTCAAATTCGTCGCGCGGTACAATATGGACACCTTTAGCTGGATCGCCCACCAGGACACGCTGTGCAGTAATGCCTTTGATAATCACGAAATGTAAATAGCCATTTGCATTGATAATGGTAATGGCGGGACTGTTAGCAGCCACGAGCTGATCTAAATTAATCTTGAACCCATCGGACCGGTAGCCTCGTCGTTGCAGATAGTTTTTCATATCCAGTAAGGAAAAGCCCAGCTTCTTGATCTTCTCCTGCTCGCCATGTTGAAACATATCCATGAATACATTCTGCTCATTCACGCCGTCGCCATAATGAAAAGTAAGCAGACTTGCTAAGGCTGCCGAACCGCAACTAAAATCATACTGTTGTTTATAAACAGTACTAAACTTCATTTCCGCGAAACTCTTCACTGAAACGTTGTAGTTTCCTCCGCCTGCGATGCCATTCAGGTCAAGAGAGCTAGCGCCAGCAGTGCTGCAAAATGCAGACAGGATGAGCGCAGCGCAGCGAGCAAAGAGAGGTTTCATATCAGAATTGAATAGTTGAATGAGCATATTAAAATATCGGCATTAGGGCACAATAGTTACATTCACAATAGTGGAGTCCTGAATAATAACGTTATTGCCGCTATTTTGAATCACGGAAAACATGCCGCCAGAACCCGCAAATGCGCCGTGGTCAATAATATTCGTTCCAGTGACGCTATTGTTTGCTACATTACCCGTTAAGGTGGCTTGCACATTCATGTTATTTATCGCAGTGATATCGATGCCTTCACGGCCCCGTGCGTTTTCAAGATCATTATCGGGTACAGCTTCAGCTAATGAAAAAGGTAATGCATCATCAGATTGGCTGGAAGATGCCTTGGCGGTATGGATAGACAATGTCAAGACAAACAGAAGAAGCAGGCTGCTTTTTATAAATGAAACCATCTTAATAACCCCCTTCGTTCATTTTTTCCCCAGGATACCGGCGACGGAAGCTGTTCACCGGCATCCTTTCTCTAACTAAAGCGCTGTAATGCTGCTTACAACTCTAGTTATTAAGGGTTGACATTCACGTTGCCTTGGAAAGACACTTGCTGTTGCGCCAAGGCATTGGCGCCGTGATTTTGAACGGCTTGGTTGATGCCCGCAGCGCCATTGAAGGCATTGTCTATGTTATTGCTGGCGGTGATGGTATTAGCGCTGCTGTTATCTGCATCACCCAATGCAGTGGAGACTCCCGCGCCGGTAACCGAGCCTGCCAGCGATGAAGTATTAACCGAGTAAGTGGCGGTTGCGTCGCCATGGTTGGAGGCTGCCGTTCCTGCACCATCCGCAGTCGTGGTGCTGTGATCGCTGCTATCGCTGTAATTGGAGGTTGCAGTACCGCCATTGGCAGCTGCCGATCCTGTACCATTCGCAGCCGTGGTGCTGTTATCGCTGTTATTGGTGTTATCTACTGATGCAGTGCCGCCATTGTTAGCTGCCGCTGAGCCTTGCGCGCTGGCCTCTGCGAGGCTGTTATCGCTGTTGTCGCTATTGTCGCTATTGTCGCTGTTGTCTACCGATGCAGTGCTGGCGCCGTTAGCCGCTGCTGAGCCTTGTGCACTGGCGCTTGCAGAGCTTTTATCATTACCGCTATCGGCAGTGTTGCCGCTATCGGTAGTATTGTTGCTGTTGTTGGTAGAGCTGTCGGGATTGTTGCTATCGGCAGTATTGACAGAGTTGTCAGAGCTGTCATTGTTGCTATCGTTAACAGAATTATTAGCGCTGTTATCGGAGTTGTTAGAGTTGTCCGAGTTATTGGAGTTATCGGAGTGATTTGAGTTATCGGAATTATTGGAGTTATCCGAGTTATTGGAGCTATCGGTTGCTGTTGCATACTCATTCGCGATCGTGCCCGGACCGGTTTGACCATTATTGGCAGTAGCGGTTTTATTCACATTGTTATCTATGGCCGTTGAGCCACTATTATCTGCACTACCGGCAGGATTGGTATCTCCCTCAGTGATACTTGGATTCGCCAAGGCATTACCTGCCACCCCAAAAGCAAACACGATGCTTGCAGCAATGATTTTTTTGCTGAATTGATTCATTTTTTAGTTCTCCTTGATAAAAGTTGACTAATCCTGATTTCACCACACTAAAACGAATGTTTAAGTTAGGTGTCTCATATTCTCATGGAGTGCATGAAATAAAGGAATAAGCAAAGGCTCTAATTTTATATAGGGAAATTCTTTAAAAATGAATTGAAAGCACTCATGTTCTGTCGCGAACGAACTGACGGCTTTCTATTTGCGGCAAGAGAGGGAGCTAATGAACCGCGCGCTAACTGGCTGCAACCTGATGTTGCGAGACGTTGTAGATCAAAGTGTTACGCTTGAATAACCTTGCAGCTGATGGCGAGGCGAACAAGCTGAGAGGTGTTCTGCAATTTTAACTTCTTCATGATACTTGCCTGATGGACGCCAACGGTTTTAGGGCTGATAGAAATCATTTCCGCAATTTGCGCCACTGAATTCCCTTCTGCTAACAGTTTGAATAACTGAAATTCACGCTTGGAAAGAACTTGCAAAGGATTCCCAGAGGATTTGCCGAGCACTTTGTCGGTCAGTAAATTTGAAGCCAATTCCGGATCGATATAGACGCGACCCTGACTCACCTGGCGGACTGCTTTTAGCAATTGCTCGAGGTTGCTTTGCTTGGTGATATAGCCTGTTGCACCCATCTTTAACGCGCGTTGGACCATGATTTCATTGCTGTGCATGCTGAATACCAGAATATTTGCAGCTGGATTTTTTGTTTTGATGCGATGAATGGTTTCCAGGCCATCTATACCCTGCTTGTCCAGATTTAGATCAATAATAGTCACATCGGGCGTATGTTCTTGATAAAGGCTGCAGCCGGCTTCTCCATTATCAGTATCGGCTAAGACATGAATATCCGAGGTGCTTTCAAGTAGACGACGATATCCATTGCGCACGACTGGATGGTCATCGATGAGTAGCACCGTAATTGGCTTTTCTCTCACAATTCGAACCCTCCTGCTGTTTCAGTGAGAACTAACGCGAATTTTAAACAGCATTCACTGCTGGGCTTGGTTAAGCAGACCCACTGTACTTCTCATTGCGAGTGCTCTTGTTTCAATAATTTGAATATATTTTGGGGCATTGGGCATAGTTATAGAATAAGGGTAGAGCTTATTTTTATCTAAGGAAATTCCTTAATTACACAATAAGTGTGCGGCGGTAAGTTGTATGTTTGTGAGAGGGATGATCCTTTCCCGATGTAGCTAAAATAAGCGTCTTGGAACGTAAAATAGAATGTGTGGCTGGTTGATTACATTGCGTTTAAACAAGCATGGCTACTGATAGCTGGACGAACCGTTGCGCGGTGTTCTGCGCCGACTCATACCGCAGAGTGCCCTTCATTCATATCACTTTGATTGACGCATTTGGCTTGTTAACCCGAATATTTCATAAATTCGCGTGATGATCACGCAGGATTTTGATTAATAGGGAAGTTTTGAGAAGGAGGGGTGTAGTGACTCATACACCCGACCGAGCAAAATCTTTCTTATTAATCAAAAGACAAGTGAGGGCACGTGCCAATTTATGAAATATTCGGGTTAAAGGTTGTCAGTTTTTCTCCTTCTGTTTGAGGAGTCGAGCGGCAGTTTGACGTGAATTTGTGTTCCATGGTTTGGAATGCTACGAACAGAAAATTTGCCACCTGAAGCGATGGCTCGTTCACGTATTCCCAGCAGTCCCAGTCCTGTGGGTATTTGATTGACATTGTAACCCTTGCCGTTGTCTTTCACGCTTAGCGACAAAATATCATCTGCGGCGGTTGTGCCAGTTCTACGACTCAAGCGGATGAGAACTCGAGTAGCCTGTGCATGTTTGCGGACATTGTTGAGTGCCTCCTGAACAATGCGAAATATGGTGATATTGGTATGTTCATTGAGTTTGTCCAAGGTGCCTTCGAATTTGAGTTTAAGAATAATATGGGGGTTGTGTGTAATCCACTGTTCTCTTAATTCAAGTAGAGCATCTTCGAGCCCAAGCGTGTCTAATAGAGTAGGACGTAATTGGCGCAGCATATCGTGCATTACTTCATGCATTTTTTTTACGCATCGTTTAATGGCGTGAGCGCTGGTATAGATGGTGGAATCTTGATCAGAGAAATAGGCAATCGTTTCTGTTTCCGCGTGAATGGCGGTAAGCCATTGGCCTAATTCATCATGCAGTTCTCGCGCAAGAAAGCGTCGTTCTTCTTCCTGCATTTTGAACAGATTCTGCATCAGTCGGCGGCTTCCATCCAGCAACTCTTGGTCGAGATGCCGCTTTTCTTTAACAAGGTTAATGTTGGCCATTACCGTGCGGCAAGTGTCAGTATCTTTCGCGACCAAACTTTCCAGGCGTATGTGGATTACCTTATTGAGGGCTCCTTTGATTCTTAGCTCGGTGACGACGTTATTGGAAGAGTTAAAAGTTTGCTGCAGATGGCTAAGAAATCTGTGACTGTCATCGTGAACAATGTAGCTTAAGAAAGATTTGTTCAAAATGGATGCGCGCTTCTTACCAAGCAGGATAGATGATCCGGTCAGGTTGATTGCCAGAATGTTCCCGGCTCTATCCAGTGTAAGATAGCCTACAGGGGCATTATCGTAGAGATCGGCATAGCGGCTGTGCATTGCTTCCAATTGTTGTTGCATATCCTTAAACTTACAGTTCTGGATCTCTAATTCCGTCTGATGTGTTTGCAGTTCGGTCAGGAGCTCTATCATGCTGTGAGCTTCGCTGTCATCAGTTTTCATGGAATCATGATTTTCATTCATGCTATCTCCCTTTCCATAATAGCAAAGCGATTAGATTATCTGTTTTGTTCTGCAATGCATTGTAGTGATCCGCCTCCTGTGCAGGGAGAGCTTGATTGCTGTATTAGGTGTTCTTTTGTCAGGCAAAGATTGTGCTGATGCTTGTAGGCATAAGTAGAGTGGTTTCTGATCGTTGGGTCGTGAGCAAGACATTGCACGTGGTTTTTGTTCTAATAGGTGTCGTGCGCTCACATATTTAAGTTTCTTGCATGATAGCAGCACTTCAAGTATCAAGAATTAAGGAAGTCTGAATGCATGTTTGTAAATAAGGTATCGGCATTGGTGATTATATTATTTAGGAGATAGATAAAAATATACTGGGTGAGTATTTCTGTGCAATATTCTGGTCATAATGACAGGCAGAAAGAGTGGTTGGAGTATAGGTCGGTCGCTAGCAGTGACATCATTATTCGAGTTTACAGTCAAACTACGCACTTGGACTCATCCGGGTGAGGAATACAAGTTGATTATTGATCAAGTGTTTAGGTATCATCGCCAAGTGAAAAAGATTTGGCAGTCTATTTAATTTATCCGACAAATTCTTAAATCTATAGATCTCAATGGGTGCGCTAATTTTTTATACAGCTATTTATTTCCTTGGATATTTTGCCATCCATGGACTTAATCTGATAGCAGGCCGGATTTTAATCAATCGTCGAATAGCAGGATTGGTGGGTGTATTTTTTGTGGCGGTATTCCATGGCTATAAAATTATGAGTAGCCCTCTGCCAGCGAGGCAGGATACGGATGCAACTTATGCGCTTGGTTATTATGTGATTTTCCCCGTTGTAATCATTGTGGGTGTTTTTTTGTATATAACGTGGCAAGAGAAAAAAGATAATGATTCATTATGAAAAGAACTGATTGATTCATCGTCATTGAATAATTTAGGAACATAAAAGCTTTTTTTAATGCTTTGGTTTCTGATCGTGTGTGTTAAACTTTGTATATTAAAATTGGTGATACCTCCCATCTGAAAATAGAATGAAGAGCATTATCTAATAAGAGAAGAAAGAGCAGAGAAATTGGATGATGAATGATTATTTTTCCGTTAAAGCGGGCAGTTTAATTTATGTAACACGATCAGCTAGTCGATATCGATTTTCCATTTAACTTGCTGCAACCAAATACTTTACACAATTTCCTGTTTTTCAAGCCTAGACCTACAGTTGTTTTGATCAAATAGCATGTCCAATTTACTCGAGAGTATCATCCGTCCAGAAATTCTTGCGCTCTCTGCTTATCACGTTCCTCCTGCAAAGGGCATGATAAAACTGGATGCAATGGAGAATCCTTATACGTTACCCTTGATCCTGCGCGAAGAGATTTCTCAATTAGCGGAGGATGCCCATATTAATCGTTATCCCGATCCTGGTGCTGCATCACTGAAAGTTGCATTAAGAGATACGCTGTCCATTCCTTCCGAAATGGCGATTATGCTGGGAAATGGATCGGATGAAATTATTCAGATCATCGCTCTTGCCACGGCTAAACCAGGAGCAGTATTGATGGGGGTTGATCCGGGTTTTGCCATGTTTCGCATCATTGCTACTTTTTGTGGAATGAGTTACGTGGGGGTGCCATTAGCCACTGATTTTTCTCTCGATTTGGATGCCATGCTGGCTGCTATTTCCCAACACCAGCCCGCAGTTATTTTTCTGGCTTATCCCAATAATCCAAGTGGTAATTTGTTTGATGCTGAGGCAATCTGCCGTATTATTGAGGCTACGCCTGGTATCGTCATTGTCGATGAAGCCTATCATGCTTTTGCTGATGCAACTTTCATGGATATACTCACTCAATACCCTAATTTGTTGCTGATGCGGACGCTCTCAAAATTAGGATTGGCAGGGTTAAGATTGGGGCTGCTGGTTGGCAGGCCTGAATGGCTGGCGCAATTGGAAAAGCTGCGTTTGCCTTACAATGTAGGGATCATGACGCAACTGCTTGTAGAGAGAGTGCTTCAGCATTATGATATATTACTGGAGCAGGCTGCTTCGATTAAAGCAGAGCGTACTATTTTGAGAGCCCGTCTGGCAACGATGGGTGGTATTGAGGTTTTTCCATCGGATGCAAATTTTGTTTTATTTCGTCTCAATGAGGCCGGCCGGATTTTTCAAGAACTTCAGCAACACGGTATATTAATCAAGAACCTTGATGGTACACATCCATTATTAAAAGATTGCCTGCGCGTCACGGTGGGTACTTCTGATGAAAATACGCAATTCTGTAAAACACTGCGCCGCATCCTGGAGAGGCCATTGCTACTCGCCTGATCGTACATAATTCACGAAACAGAATTTCTCTATGCGTCAAGCTCAAGTCACACGTAATACGCTGGAAACTCAAGTTACTGTCGAGATCAATCTGGATGGTAGGGGTGAGGTGATGTTCGATACCGGGGTACCTTTTCTCGATCACATGCTTGATCAGATCGCACGTCATGGAATGATCGATCTGAAAATAAAGGCAAAAGGTGATTTACATATTGATGCACATCACACTGTAGAAGATATTGGCATCACGTTGGGGCAGGCGCTAGCCCAAGCAATTGGAAACAAGAAAGGCATACGCCGCTACGGACATGCCTATGTGCCGCTAGATGAGGCATTGTCAAGAGTGGTGATTGATCTATCGGGTCGCCCTGGAATGGCATTCCATGTTGAATTTGCGCGCGCACGTATTGGTGAATTTGATGTCGATCTGATACACGAGTTTTTTCAAGGTTTAGTTAATCACGCCATGATCACCTTACACATAGATAATCTCTCGGGCAATAATGCGCACCATCAGGCAGAAACCATTTTTAAGGCTTTTGGACGTGCCTTACGCATGGCTTTAGAAGCAGATCCTCGTGCTGCCGATCTCATTCCTTCCACAAAAGGTTCTTTGTAAACTTTATCAATTTTTCTCAAATCAAGTATGACTGATATCGCCATTGTTGATTACGGAATGGGTAATTTACGTTCAGTATCCAAGGCTCTTGAGCATGTCGCACCCACGGCTTCTATTGTTGTAACCAGTGATCCATCCATTGTACAAAAAGCGTCACGCGTTGTCGTGCCTGGTCAGGGCGCGATGCCTAATTGCATGCATGAGCTAACGACTCGCGGATTAAAGGATGTTGTGCTGGAAGCAGCTAGGAATAAACCTTTTCTCGGTATTTGCCTCGGTCTGCAAATGCTGTTTGATGAAAGTGAAGAAGGAAATGTTAGGGGATTAGGCATTTTTCCTGGCAAAGTGCGCCACTTTTCGCATGATGCGATGATAGGTTCTGATAGAAACAAGCTCAAAGTTCCTCATATGGGCTGGAATCAAGTGTGCCAAACAATCCAGCATCCCTTATGGGATGGTATTGCCAATGATGCGCGTTTTTATTTTGTTCACAGCTACTATGTGGAAACAGACAACCCGGAAATAACGGCTGCCTACACGCTTTACCCCACCCCGTTTACTTGCGCAATCGCCCAGGATAATATTTTTGCTGTTCAGTTTCATCCGGAAAAAAGCCACCTGGCGGGATTGACGTTATTAAGTAATTTTGCCAAGTGGGAACCGCATTCCAGTCATTAGTACAATCCAATTCATTACATATGGTTTTTTTTCAGTCCGGTTCTTTTATTCTCAATTATTTATCCTGACAACATATGCTGATTATTCCCGCGATAGACCTCAAAGATGGACAGTGCGTACGTCTTAAACAAGGAGTCATGGATGACGCAACGGTATTTTCTGAAAACCCTGACGCTATAGCCCAGCACTGGTTGGAGCAAGGTGCACGTCGATTACATTTGGTCGATCTAAATGGCGCATTTGCTGGTAAACCGAAGAATGAGTCAGCTGTTCGCGCCATTGTAAAGGCGATTGACGGGAATATCCCGATTCAACTTGGCGGTGGTATTCGCGATCTGGAAACCATCGAACGCTATTTGGATAGCGGCATTACTTATGTCATTATCGGAACAGCTGCGGTGAAAATCCCTGGGTTTCTGCATGATGCGTGTTATGCTTTCCCTGGTCAGATTATGGTAGGGCTTGATGCCAAAGATGGTAAGGTGGCGGTGGATGGCTGGTCCAAAGTCACTGGCCATGATGTCGTGGACTTAGCGAAAAAGTTTGAAGACTATGGTGTCGAAGCGATTATTTATACTGACATTGGCCGTGACGGCATGCTTACGGGTATCAATATTGAGGCAACCATAGCCTTGGCACGGAAACTGACTGTTCCAGTCGTTGCCAGTGGTGGAATTACCAATCTGGATGATATTAAGACTCTGTGTGAGATTGAGTCAGAAGGCATAATGGGCGCGATTACTGGTCGAGCTATCTATCAAGGTACGCTGGATTTTAAAGAGGCGCAATTATTGGCTGACAAATTGAGTACAATGGTGTAGCGAAAAATGACATGATGTCGAGAATGGAATTCAAGTCTGTTCACATGCTTCGTTCTTATTTGTATTTCATATTGTAAAGGTTTCTGGATTCATGGGGCTTGCCAAACGTATTATTCCGTGTCTTGATGTCAACAATGGGCGAGTTGTCAAGGGCGTTAATTTTGTTTCGCTGCGAGATGCAGGCGATCCTGTGGAAATAGCTCGTCGCTATGACGAGCAGGGCGCTGATGAGCTTGTTTTTCTTGATATCACCGCCAGTTCCGATAATCGCGATTTGATTTTGCACATTGTTGAAGAAGTGGCGGCTCAAGTCTTCATTCCGCTAACTGTTGGCGGGGGAGTGCGTAAAGTCGAGGATGTCCGCCGGTTGTTAAATGCAGGCGCTGACAAAGTGAGTGTCAACACTTCTGCGGTACTCAATCCGCAACTGGTAGAAGATGCAGCTAGCCATTACGGCTCCCAGTGTATTGTTGTCGCCATAGATGCCAAACAAGTCATAGATGCCAAGCACAATGATCCGCGCTGGGAGGTGTTTACACACGGCGGCCGTAATGCAACAGGTCTCGATGCTATTGAATGGGCCAAAAAAATGCAGGCACTGGGTGCAGGTGAAATTTTACTGACCAGCATGGACAGAGATGGCACACGCCACGGTTTTGATCTGACCTTGACTCGTGCCATTTCAGATGCAATAGACGTACCGGTGATTGCTAGTGGCGGGGTAGGCACCCTGGATCACCTGGTTGATGGTATCCTGCAAGGTCGTGCTGATGCGGTATTGGCGGCCAGTATTTTCCACTATGGCCAGCATACCATCCAGGAAGCCAAGCAATATTTAGCAAAACATGGAATTGAAGTGCGTCTGTAATACTTAAATAAAATTACAGTGATATCTTATCAGGATGAGCATTTATGTCAGATACTTGGCTTAATAAAATAAACTGGTCTGCGGATGGACTGGTGCCTGTCATTGCACAAGATGAACAGAGCGGTAAAGTGCTGATGGTTGCCTGGATGAATCGAGACGCTATCAAATTGACTGCTGAGACAGGCGAGGCTGTTTATTGGTCGCGTTCCCGCAAAAAGATTTGGCGAAAAGGAGAAGAATCCGGCCATGTTCAGAAAGTAAAAGCGATTTACCTGGACTGTGACGAAGATGTGATATTGCTTTCCGTGGAACAAGTGGGAGGGATTGCATGCCACACAGGCAGACAGAGTTGTTTTTTCAATAAACTGGAAGAAGATCAATGGGTGGTAACAGCGCCCGTAATGAAGGATCCTGTGGAGATCTACAAATAATGGCCGATTTATGCATCCTCGATCGCCTGGCAGAAACTATCGAGGCACGTAAAAGCGCGCATTCTTCCAATTCTTATGTTGCAAAACTGCTCAGCAGTGGTCAGGACAAAATACTCAAAAAAATTGCCGAAGAAGCCGCGGAAACTATCATGGCTTCAAAAGACGGGAATACAAAGCATCTTGTTTATGAAATTGCAGATTTGTGGTTTCATTGTCTTGTGTTACTTGCGCATCATGAATTAAAACCTGAAGATGTGCTGCACGAATTGGAGCGACGGGAAGGTATTTCTGGTATTAAAGAAAAACTATCGCGTAAAACAGGGCAATAAATGGAAGAGTGTATTTTTTGCAAGATTATAGGGGGAGAAATTCCCGCCAGAAAAGTGTATGAAGACCAGGATCTTGTTGCTTTTCATGATATCCATCCGGCTGCACCAGTCCATTTCCTGTTGATACCCAAGCGACATATTGCCTCATTGTATGATGTGAGCGAGACAGATCAACAGCTATTGGGAAAAATGTTATGGCGGGTTCCTCAGATAGCGAAGCAGCAGGGCTGTGAGAGCGGATTTCGCACAATTATCAATACTGGACGAGTAGGCGGGCAAGAAGTATTTCATCTTCATATCCATGTCATTGGAGGAAAAGATCGTTTGCCCACTATGATTCATCATGGGCAATCAACATTGAGCGAGGGATAAGCAATGGGAACATTTAGCATTTGGCATTGGCTGGTAGTGCTAGCGATTATCGTCCTGGTTTTTGGCACGAAAAAGCTTCGGAATCTGGGCAGTGATCTTGGTAATGCGGTCAGAGGATTCAAGGAAGGCATGAAGAGTGCCGAGGAGGATAATACTTCTCCCCCCTCTCAGTCTCAGCAAATCACCAGCCACTCTGTCGAAGCAGGAGTCAAAGAGAAAAACGAGACTAAGCTATAATATCACTGCGCCGCCATAAGGCAGGCAATATCAGTGAAACTACTATCAATGAAGGAATACAAATTAGCGATTCCTTCCGGTATCACTCCTTCGGAAGAGGAGTATCGTTGGAGGGAATGAGAGATGTTTGATGTCAGCTTTGCAGAAATGCTCGTCATTTTAATTGTGGCGCTGATCGTAATCGGACCAGAACGCCTTCCTCAAGTAGCGCGTACGATAGGGCACTTGCTTGGACGCGTGCGACGGTATGTCGATAATGTCAAGAATGATATCCGGCACGAAATAGAGCTTGATGAATTAAGGCGTTTAAAAAATTCCGTACAGGAAACGACAGACTCCATCGAACAAGCAGTGAGGAAGGAGTTTGATCAAATACAGGCAGCTACAGATTTGAGCGCGGCAGAAAAAACAACAAAAACCGTATTGCCTGGATTCGAGCAAATTGGCGCTCCTATAGAAAATACACTTGCTACTCAGAGTCAATCTTCCTTGCCGCAACAGACCTCAGAATCAAATAAAAACAGCACAGTGCCCTAAAAAGCATTGCACTTTTTATTGATTGCTTCAGTCTGGCAAGCTTAACAATGTCTATTCACCTGGTCTGATTCATCATGAACGTATAACCCCTAGATTCCTCAGTTGGTGGCTCATTCGAGCATTAACATTATGAATATTTCAATCTTTCCTATAAATTTCACACGCCATTTCACTCAATTGAGGAATCTAGGATGAATGAGGAGAACACCTTTATTTCACATCTGGTGGAGTTGCGTACCCGGTTGATTCGTGTGTTTTCTGGGTTGGTACTTGGTTTTATGCCCTGTGCCTATTTTGCACGCGATCTCTACACAATACTGGCGCAGCCTTTGTTGGAGAAGCTTCCATTAGGTGGGCAGATGATTGCCACAGCAGTAGCTACGCCTTTTTTTATACCTATGCAAGTGGCTCTGATGACAGCGTTTGTGATGACCTTGCCGCACACGCTTTATCAGATCTGGGCTTTTGTAGCGCCTGGTCTGTATTCTCATGAAAAGCGCCTGTTTCTGCCACTCGTTATTGGCAGCAGCTTATTGTTTTTCATCGGTATGGCATTTGCTTATTTTGCCGCGTTGCCCCTGGTATTTGAGTTTATTATTTATTTTGCTCCTGAAGGAGTGGCGGTCATGACCGATATCGGCGAATACCTTGGTTTTGTCCTCACCATGTTTCTCACCTTTGGTATTACCTTTGAGGTCCCTGTATTCGTCGTAGTGCTGGTTCGGACAGGCGTTATCTCGCTGGAAAAAATGAAACAAGTGCGTCATTATGTTCTGGTAGGCGCATTTGTGATAGGCGCGATCTTTACGCCCCCTGATGTGGTTTCGCAGTTTCTGCTGGCCATTCCCCTCTATTTGCTTTACGAATTGGGTATATTTCTCGCTGGTTTATCAAGTAAGCCGACTAATCCGATTTCAGATCAGCAATTTTTAAACAACGCAAATAAGCCAACTATAAAAGTAAAAGACGATTAGGTGTGCCAAGTTTCGAGAATTCTACGCAACGTAATAGGGCTGCTCGTAATTACGCATTGATCTCTTTCTCATTTTTTCTTACTAGCGCCGCTAGGTAGATATACAAGTTTGCAGCGGCTGCTTTGAGGCGTCTTAAGATTTTTTGTTTTATAGAAATCTTTGGGATGCCGAGTAAGTATGATGTTCAAACCCATTGTTGTTTTATTGAAACGAATACGCATGATCAAACTACTCTCTATCATCTTTTTTTTATTTTGGATCATAACCGGTACTGAGTATAGCCAGGCGAAAGAGCACGCTAGTCAACTCCAAGTAATCCAGACCAAGCTTGATACACTGAATAACGGTGAAGAAACACCGCAAAAAAAGAAACTTAAAGAAATTTATCTCAATACCCAACAGGTATTGCTTGATCATCAGGAATACCTTAATAAAACACAGCTCTATTCGCAGCAACTGAATAAATACCCACAACAGCTCGAAACACTTAGAAAGCAGAAGAATAAAGCTGTCCCTACTACAGCCGATGTCGCAGAATTCACAGGGTTATCCTTAAGCGAAATGGAGCAGCGATACGTCACTATTCAGGTGAAGTTATCAGAACTACAAAATCAGCAGCAGAAACTGATCTCAGAAATTGCAATACTTCGCCAACGTGCCATTAATATTAGTGAGGAATTAGTGGCAACAAACAATGCACGCAAAGCTCTGACAGAAAAATTACCTTCACCTTCGCTGACGGATGCTCCTGATGAAAAGATTATGGATGCGCTAAAGATTTTCCAGGAATATCAAAGTCAAGCGCTGACAGATAAGATTCGCATGCTGGAGCTGGAAGCATTAACACTCCCTAATGCCATTGAAATTGCCACCTTACAGGAAGAACTCGTGCTAAGGCCAGAGATTCAAATACTGGTGCAGAAAGTCGAGTGGCTAACCAAGCAAATTAACCTGAAAAGAAAAACCGAGACAGAAGAGCTTGTTGAGAAGTCTGGACTGTTACTAGAAGAGGGGAAATGGCAGCATCCAGCACTACTCATGATGATTAAAGATAATGAAGAACTCGCCGCTAAACTCAGTAATTATGCTGCGCGTGCAACTAAATTGATGGTGCAAAAAACACGTCATGAAAACCAGCTCAGTCTTATTACGAAGAGCTACGTGACGCTCCAGCAAAGGCTGGAATTTGAAGAAGAAGATGATGCATTGGGAACAGAGATTAGAAAACAATTTAAGCAAATGCTGTCAAGGCCTAATATCAGGGAAACGCAAAAATTGTTGAGTAGTGCAAAACTGGAGTTGTTTCTGCTTGACCAAGAAAAGCGAGAAATGATGAATGATAAGACTTATTTCAAAAGAATAACTGAAGGCCATGCTGTCGATGAGCAAGCACTTTCTTATCAGGGTTTAACGAGAGCATTCCAGGAGCTTAAAAATTCCCGTTTGCATGTCATCAATCAATTTCTGGAAATATTGCATTCCTATATCAAGGAGCTAGAGCTTTATGCTTCAATTCAGAATCAATTGATTGAGAAAATCAGTCAGTATGAGCTTCTACTCAAAGAAAATTTGCTGATCACCCGCAGCGCTAAACCAATTGATTTGCAAATAGCCGATATAACGGATGACCTCAACGCTGCAATCGCCTGGTTCGTTTCCAGTAAGACGCAAACTGCGCTAGTAAAAGTTATTAATAAAGTATGGCTGCCAGTTTTGGCTGTTCTAGCTTTTTCTTTAATCATCGGAGTGATTTTTAGGCAGATTTATTGGCCTCGCTACTTGCAGTGGGAAGAAATCGGTAAAGAAGCCTGGGGAAAAGTTAATCAAGATAAGGCGCGCTATCCTGTTGGCATGTTGTTGTTCGTCATCATCCAATCTTTACTTGTTTCCTTGCCCTTCTTGCTGATTCAGCAAGTTTTGCAACACAGTATGAATACGGAAATGAGCCGTGCGCTTTCGCTTACTTTTTATGTCGCTTCCATCACAGTTTTTTTCTGGAATTTCCTGCTTCAGATTTTTCGACCAGACGGTCTGCTCGTTAACCAGTTCCGGTGTCATACGGATATGGTAGATAAAATGTACCGGGATATTAAATATTATACGCCGGCCATACTTATATTAAGTGTCATCATTGCTTTTACAGATGCGCTTACGGACGATATCGTCCGTAACACTGTGGGAAGAATTGCTTTTATCCTGCTATGCATGCTGCTGGCAATATTTGCTTTAGGCTGGATGGCTGTGACTCGTCCTGGAAAGATCCTCTATCAAGGAAAATGTTTTACTTTAATTCAGAATCCCAGGCTGTGGATGTCGCTTCTTTTTGTGCAGCAGTTGTACATGATTGTCATGGCGGCATGGGGTTATTACTTCGCCGCCTTGTACCAGAGTATTCTGATTTTCCAGTCGGCTACACTGATAATATTTGGTAGTCTGGTTTTTTTCCTGAGCTACCGCAGTTTATTAATTACCCAACGTAGAATTGCTTTTAGAAGAGCAATTGCCAAGCGGGAAGAAATGCTTGCTCTACGCGCAACTGCAGGAAAAAGTGAAACTGAGTTTGTGGATGATAACTACATTGATATCAAATCAATCAGCAGACAATCGGCTACTTTATTAAAAATAAGTGTGTGGGGACTGTTGATTGGCGGTTTAAGTGTCATCTGGTTAGAAATGCTGCCTGCACTAGGGTTTCTTGAAAATATCGTTGTCTGGCGAACATCAACAATGAGTGAGGGTGAAACGGTCGTACGCCTGATTACGCTAGAAACATTGCTGGTGGCGTTGATTATTCTGAGCCTGGTCATTGTGGCGGCCCATAATTTGCCGGGTACGCTGGAGCTCCTGGTTCTCCAGCATTTATCCCTGAATACAGGTACCGGCTATGCCATTACTACGCTTCTCAGATATACCATTATCATTATTGGTGTGATGATTACATTCCAGATGCTCGGTATGGAATGGTCAAAAATCCAATGGCTCGTTGCCGCACTTAGCGTCGGACTGGGGTTCGGTCTACAGGAAATTGTGGCCAATTTTGTATCAGGGCTGATTCTTCTATTTGAACGCCCCATTAGAATAGGTGATCTTGTCACATTGAACAATGTGACCGGTACAGTCAGCAAGATTAATATTCGTGCGACGACCCTGATTGATCCGGATCACAAAGAAGTCGTCGTACCCAATAAAACATTTATTACCCAGCAGTTGATAAATTGGACACTAAGTGATCAGATTACTCGTATCCAGATACCCGTGGGCATTGCTTATGGATCGGACTGTGATAAAGCTGAATCATTACTGTTAGAAGTTGCCCGGAATCATCCATCGGTTCTGCGTGACCCGGAACCTGTCGCCTTATTTTTGGGATTTGGTGCAAGTTCGTTAGATTTTGAGTTGAGAGTTTATGTGGGTCAGCTTTCGGACCGATTGAACCTCACTCATGATTTAAATATGGAAATCAATCGTCGGTTTGCTGAAGAAGAAATTAACATCGCATTTCCGCAACTGGATATTCACTTTTACCGGGGGAATAACAAGGTAATAACTGAATAAATGTATGAGGAGATAAAAATAAACAGGCGATTGATATTGCATTTTTGATATGATTCTGGCAGCACATCGATTTAGCTGCTGCTGAATGGCTCAGGAATACCGAGTTGCTGTTATCGATAAATATTGTTTGTCGATAGGTAAGGAAGAAACCCACTAAATATCGAGGAGATAATAGGGATATCAATGGAATTACACAAACGGAATTTTGAATTCGTGCGGTATTTTCTGTATATATGTATCCCACTTGTTTTATTGATTATTGCCCTGCTGTGGTTCCTTCATCATATCCAAACAAATGCAGCCCTGTCGATCATGAAGGGGAGCGAGCGACAATCAGTACAGCTTGCTGAGAGAACCATCGGAACTGTGTTCGACATATTGCGGGGGGATGCACTTTATCTTGCAGAGCATTCGTTGATGCAGCAATGGCTTGATACCGGTGATCCCGCAGCACAATCACATCTCACTGCAGACTTTCTTGCTTTCATACGACATCGTCAGCTTTATGATCAGGTTCGTTTCCTGGATGAGCAGGGGCAGGAAGTAGTGCGTGTCAGAATGAAAGAAGGTCAGCCGATGATAATGCCGATGGAGGAGATGAGAAACCTACTTGACCGCCAATATGTACAGGATGCACTTGCCCAAAATGAAAAAACTGTTGCCATATCGCCGTTCGATCTCAGTATCGATCATGGAACGATCGAACATCCCATCAGACCAACCATACGTTTTAGTGTACCAGTATTCGACAGCAAGAATCAGAAGCGCGGCCTTATTGTGCTTGACTACCAAGGTCAGAGGCTATTAAATCGTTTGCGTGTCCTTTCTGATCTACACGCGGGCGACCTGTGGTTGCTTAATGAAAAGGGATACTGGCTATTAGGGCCGCGCCCGGAATTAGAATGGGGTTTTATGTACCCAGATCGACAAGCATCGCGCTTTGATCATGAATTCGGCGAAGAAGTGTGGTTGTCTATTCTGAATGACCCTCAGGTTGGTCAATGGATGCATGAAAAGGGAATGTTTACCTACGCTAAGGTTATGATGGCAAAATCGCCAAATAGCGTAAACAGTGAACAATGGCTTCTGGTTTCTTATATATCCCCATCGATTATGGCTGCGAGCATGGTCGATTTTACCAATGATAAGATCATTGCATTCATTATGCTCTCTTCATTGGTTGTATTATTGGGTGGAGTAACTGCCAGTTATGCTGCACGCCGTCGAGAGACTGAGAAGAGGGTGCAAGCCAGCGAAGCTCGGTTTCGTAAATTACTTGAGTCAGCACCGGAAGCTATTGTCATTCTGGAACAGAGTGGTCGCATTACCCTGGTCAATAAACAGGCCGAAACATGGTTTGGTTATCGCCGTGATGAGTTGGTGGGCCAGCTAGTGGAAAAAATTATACCCGAAGGGTTTCATAAAGAATATTCGCGAAATCAGGAACAATATATCGTTGAACTACAAACATGTTCGATGAAAGAGGGATCGGAGTTATACGGGAGACGCAAGGATGGAAGTAGATTTCCGATAGAAATTAGCTTGAGCCCGTTCGAGATGGATCAAAACCGGTTGTTTACCAGCATCATTCGTGATATGTCTGCGCGTCGACAAGTTGAAGAAGAGCGGCAGCGGATGGAGACACGCTATCGTGATCTGGTCAATAACTTACCCATAGGTGTTTTCCGCAATCGGCCAGATACTAATGGCAGGTTTCTTGAAGTAAACCAGGCTATGCTTGGTATCTTTGAGGCAGAATCAGTCGAACAGCTTCTTGCGCATCGTTTTAGTGAATCATATTGCGATCTTACTGACCGTATGGCTTTTATTAATAAAGTCACATCCCAGGGTTATGCGAAAGGCGAAGAGCTAAGATTGAAGACTTTGAAAGGACGGGAGTTTTATGCTGCGTTAACTGTCGCGATGCGCAAGGATGAAGCCGGTGAAATCTATTTCGACGGCATCATTGAAGACATCAGTGCGCGCAAAGATAACGAGCGTCAGATTCAGCGATTGAATGATAATCTTAGTGCCCGCTCCCAGGAATTGGAAACGATCAACCATGAACTGGAATCATTCAGTTATTCGGTTTCTCACGATTTACGCGCACCCTTGCGGGCTATGGATGGCTTCAGTCGCGCATTGCTTGATGAGTATGCCGATCGCTTAGATGATAAGGGACGCGATCGCCTTCGCCGGATACGGGCGGCTGCTCAGCGTATGGCAGAGCTCATCGATGATTTACTCAATTTGTCGCGCGTTAGTCGCACAGAGCTTAAATGGGAAGTCGTCAGCTTGACGCAGATTGCAAATAAAGTATTAGATACCCTACGGCAGGAAGCGCCGGAGCGCGCTGTGCAGTGCTTGGTCCAGCCTGATTTATTTGCTCATGGCGATACGCAATTACTGCGTATCATGATGGATAATCTGCTGGGTAATGCCTGGAAGTTTACTGCTCATCGCCAAGAGGCTTTCATTGAAGTGGGATGCAAGGTGAATGAAGAGAGAGTTATTTATTTTGTTCGAGATAATGGCGCCGGATTTGATATGACCTATGCGGATAAATTATTTGGTGTTTTCCAGCGTCTGCATGATGCCAATGAGTTTCCGGGTACGGGCATCGGACTGGCGACGGTGCAGCGAGTGATTCATAAGCATGGTGGGCACATCTGGGCGGAAAGCGCAATCAATCAGGGAGCGACTTTTTATTTCACATTAGAGGAGAGGAAATGAAATGGGCAATAGAGTAATAATGCTAGTTGAGGATAATCCGGATGATGCATTGCTCACAATAGATGCGCTGGAAGCAAACCAAATTAATAATAAGGTAGTGATAGCGCGCAATGGCGTTGAGGCACTCGATTATTTGTTCGGACAGAAGGGGTGTTCGCAACAAAAAATCACCGATCTGCCGGCACTTATATTGCTAGATCTTAAACTGCCTAAGATAAATGGATTAGAAGTATTGCGTCGCATTCGTGCTGATGAGCGTATACGTCTATTACCGACGGTGATCTTGACTTCGTCCAATGAAGATGAAGATCGAGTTAAAGCCTATTCCTTGGGTACCAATAGCTATGTACGCAAACCTGTGGATTTCGATGATTTTATCAGGATGGCTGGGCTGATTGGGCTTTACTGGCTGGGATTGAATGAACCCCCTTATGGTCGTCATCAATCTGTGTCTGTGTCTGCGTAGCAGGCAAAGGAGCCATCATTTATGTCAAGCATGCAGGAACATATGCCACCATTGCACTTCCTGTTTATTGAAGATACGGAAGATGATGCTCTGTTGCTGGTGGATTACTTTCAGTCGGCAGGGCTTAAGTTTGATTGGCAGCGGGTGGATACTGAACAAGGTGTGATGGCAAAATTACAGGAGTCGTGGGATATCATCTTTTCGGATTATTCCATGCCTGGATTTAGTGGCGCTCGTGCGCTGGAAATCGTTCGTCAGTATGATCCTGATATTCCTTTTATTTTCATTTCCGGTGCCATCGGTGAAGATGTCGTGGTAGAAGCCATGAAGCGCGGCGCTCAAGATTATGTCATGAAGGGAAACCTCCGCCGGTTATTACCTGCTGTAGATCGCGAGCTGCAAGAAGCTCAACAGCGCCGGAAGCATCGCCAAGCTGATCAGCTACTACGCAAGCTCTCTTTAGTTGTAACCCAGACAACAGACAGTGTTTTTATCACTGATCCCAAAGGGCGGATTGAATATGTCAACCCAGCCTTTGAGAAACTAACGGGTTATAGCGCTGAAGAAGTCCAAGGTAAAACGCCTGCCATTCTTCATTCTGGTATAAATGATGACAATTTCTACGAGCAGCTATGGCAAACCATCAGTTGTGGAGAAGGTTATAAAGGAACCTTCATTAACCGACACAAGAATGGGGAGCTGTTTTACGAGGAAGAGATCATTACTCCTTTAAAAGATGAGGAAGGGAACATCACTCATTTTGTCTCTACCGGTAGAGACATCACCGCTCGCGTGCAAATTGAAGAAGCGCAGGCTCGACTAACAGCAATACTGGATGCGACACCTGATCTGGTTGCTATTTTTGATCTGGAAGGCTATTTACGTTATTTGAATGAATCAGGGCGCCGTTTGCTCGGTCTGGATGTCGGAGAAGATATCAGTAGGTATTGCATGTGGGATCTATTTTTTACTGGTGCTGCACAGCAGCCAGTTTCTCAGATCCTTACGGCAGTTCAGCAGCACGGTGTGTGGAATGGCGAAACCATTTTACGGACTACCAGAAATAAAGAGCTACCGATTTCCCAGGTAGTCCTTGGTCACGGGAGGGATGGAGATTGCGTTGAGTATTTATCAACCATTGCACGAGATATCTCAGAACGGAAGCGTTTTGAGGCTGAGCTCGAGCACCAGGCTACCCATGATCGGCTGACCAATTTACCAAACCGTTCCTTATTAAGCGATCACTTTGCATCAGCAGTGAAATATGCACAGCGGCATGACAGTAGTGTCGGAGTGCTATTTATAGATCTTGATAACTTCAAACGGATCAATGATAACCTGGGACATGCAGCAGGCGATGTCCTGCTGCAACAGATTGCTCAGCGTTTGCAAGGATGCATGCGAGCAAATGATACGGTTGCACGTTTGGGAGGGGATGAGTTTATTATCCTAATCAGCGAGTTACATGATCCAGAAAATATACTGGATGTGCTGAATAAACTACGCGTCGCTTTTGAACATCCTGTGATTATCCAGGCCCATGAGGTCTATGTCACTTTTGGTATTGGTATCGCTCTCTATCCCCATAATGGTACCCGGCTAGAGGATTTGTTACGGCATGCAGACATTGCTATGTATCGGGCCAAGTCGAGTGGGTCCAATCAATACTGTTTTTATGGTTCTGATATGGATGCCCGTGGCCATGAGTTGGTGTCGCTGGAAGCAGATTTATGCCAAGCCCTGGAACAAGGAGGATTTGCTCTGCATTATCAGCCACAGATAGATTTGCGAAGTGGTCGTGTTGCTGGGATAGGGGGATTGATTCGCTGGCAACACTCAATACGCGGACTTGTGCCTCCAGCAGATTTTATTCCTCATCTGGAGAAATCAGGGATGATCATCCCGGTCGGTGAATGGGTATTGCGCCAGGCCTGTAGAGCGCATCGCAACTGGCGTGAATTGGGATTCAATGACATGCGTATTTCCATCAATGTTTCTGCTGCACAATTTAGTGATGTGGATTTGCTCGACAAGATACAGCGTGCATTGCAGGATGAGCATATGCCCAAGCGAGCACTTGAACTGGAGATCACAGAGAATATCCTGATGCGAGATCCGGTCAGTGCAGCTGAAATCCTGGAAGCAATTCATGCTCTGGGCGTCCGGGTCGCTATCGATGATTTTGGTACGGGTTATTCTTCATTAGCTTATTTGAAGCGTTTTCCGCTTGATGCGCTGAAGATCGATCGGACATTTGTGCGTGACATCACTAACGATTCTGGTAATGCGGCTATCGTGGAGGCAGGCATTTCACTTGCTCATAAACTTGATCTCGAAGTGATTGCAGAAGGTGTAGAGACCAAGCAGCAGTTGGAATTTCTGCAAAAACACGATTGTGATTTGGTGCAAGGCTATTATTTTAGCCGGCCTCTGCCCATGCCTGAGCTCACTCAATTGTTTCATGGAAAATGATAGAAAATGGATTGGGTATGGGATACCACCTCCAGGCGACAATTTTCTTGAAATTATCGTATCTCAAGGCAATTTGAGAGACCCCAATAGCCACTCCGGGAAAATACCGAGTCCGATAACAAAGAAAATGGCAGTGATTACCACAGTAAATGTTCCCTGTGAGAGCGGTATGATATCTAAGATGGTTTCTTGCTTACTATAAAGAACCATTATTACCCGTAAGTAATAAAAAAAGCGAGCGCCGTGTTAATCGCTGCCGCGATCGCTAACATCATACTATCTGCCTCGACAGTTGCTCCAAAGGCGGGTAATTTGGCCATAAACCCAGTTATCGGCGGAAGACCGGCGAGAGCCATCAGGCAAATTCCCATAGCGATTCCCAGCATCGGATAACGACGCCCCTGTCCATACAAGTAAAAATGTGGCTGACTGTCAACAGATTGCGTCGGGAGGAAATCATTGAAGAAATCGAAATTATCCTGCTTAGTGCAGAGATATTATTTGATAATGATCAGCTATACGTGAAAACGATTTTTTAAGGGTGCTTCAGCTATGTCCATGCTCTCAATTAATCCCGCGACGGGGCAAATCATACAATCCTTTTCCACATGGCAAACTGATGCGATTGACACCGTCTTAAGTCAGGTTGAATCGGCTCAGACAGGTTGGGCGCTGCTCAGTTTTGAGCAGCGATCGGTTTATATGCGAAAACTAGCGGAGATTTTTCGTCAGCGCCGCGATCACTACGCCAATCTGATCAACGATGAAATGGGGAAATTACTGAAAGAAGCCAGGGCTGAGATCGACAAATGTGCACTGGGTTGTGAGCATTATGCTGCGTATGCTAAAACTTATCTGGCTGATGAAGATATTGCATCCGATGCCAGCCGTAGCCTCGTCATTTATCAGCCGCTAGGGACGCTGTTTTGTATCATGCCGTGGAATTTTCCTTTCTGGCAGCTGATACGCGCCGCAGCGCCCGCGATGATGGCGGGCAATACCGTGGTATTGAAACATGCTTCTAACGTGCCGCGCTGTGCGCTTGCGCTGGAAGAAGCGTTTCGCGAAGCGGGCTTCCCGGAAAATACGTTTCGCACATTGATGATCACGGCTGCACAAGCTGAAACGGTCATTACCGACCCCCGTATCGCTGCCATAACCTTGACCGGTAGCAGCACGGCTGGACGCAGAGTGGCAGCGATTGCTGGTCAGCATTTGAAGAAATGCGTACTTGAACTAGGTGGATCTGATCCCTTCATTGTGCTCGATGATGCAGATCTCGAATTCACCGTAGCCCAGGCAGTCACCGCCCGTTTCCAGAACATGGGGCAAAGCTGTATTGCCGCCAAACGCTTTATTCTTGTGGATGCCATCGCCGATTCATTCGTGCGGCACTTTAAAACAGGGGTGGATCAATTACGCAGCGGTGATCCCAAAGCAGAATCCACCAGCATCGCGCCGATGGCGCGCACCGATTTGCGGGATAGTCTGCATGCACAAGTCAGACGCAGCCTGGCCATGGGCGCCATACTTCTGACCGGCGGCGAATTTATCGGCGCACAAGGCGCTTATTACGCACCGACCATCCTGGATCACGTACGCCCCGGCATGCCTGCTTTCGATGAAGAATTGTTTGGTCCGGTAGCGGCACTGGTGCGTGTAAAAAATGCCGAGGAAGCGATTCAATTAGCCAATCACACTTCATTTGGTCTGGCTGGAAGCGTATGGACCCGCGACACAACGCAAGGTGAATCGGTTGCTCGGCAAATTCAGGCTGGCTGTACTTTCGTCAATGGCGTCGTCAAAAGCGACCCACGTTTACCATTTGGCGGTATCAAAGAGTCCGGGTTTGGGAGGGAGCTGTGCTACCACGGCATTCGCGAGTTCGTGAATATTAAAACCGTATGGGTGAGTTGATTTTGTAAGCCTAAACAGTGCCCAGGTATCTAGCGCGACTAAGATAGAGCCATATGACCGATCTGGACTTGCCCATTGTGCTGCCCGTGTACCCTCATAAAATAGTCTCGCTGCTTTAGTCTGTTTCAAGGATGGACTACAGATACGTTCGAGATATGGCCTTTTTAACCCGCATTGAAAATGATTCATGTACAGTAAGGTAAGTTATTATTTTGTCATTGCAGGTTTTGTTCTCGCAAGCTCCAGCGTCGTTGCCGAAACGCAATGCATGTTCGGTACAAAACAGGGAATTGGCGCACTAGGCCGTATTGAGCCTCGCTCGAGGGTCATTAAAGTTTCCCATAATGCGGGTCCTGAAGGCGCCAAAGTTAAGCAGCTCTTTTTTCAGGAAGCAGATCGGGTCAAGGCAGGTGAAAAACTGGCGATCCTTTCGGACTATACTAAAAAGAAAGCCGAAGTTGAAGCAGCCAGAACCCGCATTAAAGTGTTGGAAGCCCAACGAACTGTTGAGCAGATCGCGTTAGCTTTTAATAAAAGGGAGTATCTTCGTTATCGGTCGCTTGAGCAAAGTTCTGCTGCCAGCGTTTCTCTTGCGGATGCCAAACGTCTGGCGTTTGAACAATCTGAGGCGAACCTGAAGCATTTGGCGGCTGAAATAGCCAATGCGCAATCCGAACAGAGAGTTTCAGAAGCAGCGCTGGAAAATACACTTATTTATGCCCCGATTACCGGTACTGTTTTAAAGATTCTTACTTGGCCGGGGGAGCGAATTGGTGATAATGCCCTTCTGGAAATAGCCGATTTAACCCGACTCGATGTCGTTGCAGAAGTCTATGAATCGGATCTGCTCCGAGTCAAAGTGGGACAAAAGGGCTGTATCCATGCTCCCGGTTTCAAGCAGAGTTATTACGTCAAGGTCAGAGAATTAGGTTTCCTGGTCAGAAAGAATGACTTAAATGACACGGATCCATTAGCGGATAGGGATAATCGCATCATTGAGGTACGCCTTACGCTTGAGGCTGAGGCAATCGCTGAGTTACAACATCAGATCTTTCGGCAGGTCTGGGTGCGGATTGCACCATGAATATCACTGCCTGGTTTTATTTTCCTGCACGCCTAGCCTGGCGGCAGTTGATTTTTGACCGAACCAAGTTGATTGCGGCGACCTGCGGGGTGTTGTTCGCCTGTATGTTGGTGTTCATGCAATTGGGATTCAGGGATTCACTTTATGCCAGTGCGGCCTCTGCACCGATAAAATTGAACGGTGATCTGTTCCTGGTGCACAAGCAAAGTGAGGCAATGTGGCGTTCGATCCCATTCAAGCGTAGCGAGCTTATGCGCGCTTTGGGGAATCCGGCCGTTGCCGAGGTTTATCCACTCTATTTGGCACTCGCGCCGTTCAAAAATATCGAAACCCAGGTCAAAAGAACGTTGATGGTATACGGCTTTGATCCCGATTCCATGATATTCGATATCGAAGATATTCAAAACAAGCGAATCGAATTGCGGCTCAAGGATACGGTGCTGTTTGACGAATATTCCCGCCCAGAATTCGGGCCGGTTCGCCCCTTGCTGGAGGCGGGCCGCAATGGGACAGAAATTAATGATTATAAAGTTATCATTACTGGTCTTTTCCGTCTGGGGATATCTTTTGCCGCTGATGGCAATGTCGTCACGAGTGATTTGAATTTCATGCGTATTTTTCCAGAAAGAAGTCTCAGCAATATCGATGTGGGTGTCATCAGGCTTCATCCTGGCTCATCAGCAAAACAGACGCAAGCCGAACTGAGTGGTCAGTTGAATGAGTCCGTCAATATTTTTACCTATGAAGAACTGCTGCAACATGAAAAAGATTACTGGGCAAATATGGCACCCATTGGCTTTATTTTTGGTTTTGGTACAGTGATGGGACTGGTAGTGGGCCTGGTGATCGTTTATCAGATTCTTTTCACGGACATCGCCAATCATCGAAACGAGTTTGCAACGCTGAAAGCCATGGGCTATAAACATGGTTACTTTATTCGCGTCGTGTTTGCTTCAGCTTTTTTTTTGGCGTTACTGGGGTTTATTCCTGGTTATGTTCTTTCTGTCGGCTTATATCACCTGGCTGAGTCCCAAATATTCATGCCGATGCCGATGACCTTCAGCAAAGTTATAACCGTGTTTACGTTTATTCTTTCCATGTGCGCAATGGCAGGATTTCTGGCAATACACAAATTGAAAGCTGCTAGTCCAGCAGATATGTTCTGATGTCTGCCGTCATCGATGTGCATGACTTAAATTTCAGTTTCGGAAGCGGCGCTCTGACGCAACCGGTCCTGAAAAACGTCACGATTTCAATCTATAAAGGCGAGATCGTGCTGATGACCGGACCTTCCGGTTCCGGTAAAACCACTTTCCTAACCATTATCGGGGGCTTGCGCCAGGCATATCACGGTAGTGTAGTGGTGCTTGATCAGCAGCTGATTAACAGCAATGAACATGTTAAGGTTAAGGTTCGCCAACAGATCGGCTATATTTTTCAGCAGCATAATTTACTTAAATCGCTCACTGCGCTGCAAAATGTTTGCATGACCTTGGAGATGCAAAACAGCATGACCGAGCAGCAACGACTTGACCGCGCAGCGGAAATGCTGAGAGCCGTAGGGCTTGGCGACCGGTTAAATTACAAACCAGATCAGCTTTCGGCCGGGCAGCGTCAACGTGTTTCGATTGCAAGGGCTTTGGTGGGGCAACCTCAAATTGTCCTGGCTGATGAGCCGACGGCCTCTCTAGATAAACAAAGTGGTCATGAGGCGGTCGCTATCCTTAAACGATTGGCCAAGGAATCGCAGACCACCATCCTGCTGGTGACGCATGACTATCGTATTCTGGATATTGCTGATCGCGTGGTGGAGTTGGAAGATGGCGTTATCAAAAATGCTTGATCAGACCACATATCAATCATATGCCGCAATGATTGCCGCCTGTGTTGAATGATTGAAGTTACCTATGCGCTATGGCAGTTATTCGCAATTCTGCCCATATAATTTTTGAATCATGGGCCAGGTTTGAGTAGAGCAACTTGCCTAACGAATTTGAGTTAATATATCCAGTCTTTCTGATGTTTACCTGATTGGTGTCATTTCTAGCCATTACGTGCCTCGCCGCATCCATTATCAGCTATCAGGATATCTCGGCAATCAAGTTACCCGCCAATTTTTAGGACAGTCATTACGCCATGTGTTTTTCAGCAGAAGCCAGTTTTATTGCCAGCGGGGTGCTCGTGGCCGTCGGTGTGAGTGCAGTCAGAAAAGTCAGGGATAGAAAAGATATTTTCATCGCGTTCATTCCACTGATATTTGCGCTCCAGCAGCTGGCGGAAGGGGTGTTATGGATCGTCCTGGAGCATGGGGAAATGCCGCAGGGGCAATTGTGGCTGGCCAATTTATACGGGATTTTTATTGGCGTGATATGGCCATTTTATGCACCATTTGCTATCCACCAGGGCGAAACGGATAACCGGGCGAGAAAGGTCATGATATCCATGATAGTGGTGGGCCTGGGTCTAGCAGCCTATACCATCGCTGGTTTGATCAACGAGCCGATCATGGTCTATATCGTCAATAACAACATGCGTTATGTGCATGAGGTTGAAGGCCAGCAATTTGTGCTTGTCATGTATTTATTTGCAACCTGTGTGCCATTCATCCTGTCAAGTGATCGGGGCTTGAACATCACGGGAATTGTGATCTCGCTGGGCTTCTTTGTGGCATTTTATGCTTATAGGGAAACGTTTGCTTCCATATGGTGCTTTTTTGCGGCCGTGGCCAGCGCATTGATCTATGTTTATATTGATAATCAGAATAAAAAGTATGCAATGAGTGGGGTGACTCAGAGTTAGCGATGCTGCTTGTTTGAATAGCGCAGCAGGATTTTGCGCAATTCTTCCAGAATCAGCATGACCAAAGCAAAGGGAATCGCGTATAACCAGACATCCAGGCTGATGGGCGCAGTACCGAACAGACTGTTGCCCCATGGGGTGTAAACAATCAACAGGATCAAGCCAATCTCTACTGCTACGCCCAGTAGCAGTAAGCGGTTGCCGAACCAGGCAAAGCGAAAGGCAGATTCTGTCGGATGGCGACAGATGAAAACATTCATGATCTGCATGACGATGATGGTCGACAGGCATGCGGTGGTGGCCTGCAAGTAAAGAGGATGATCGGCAGGCAGTATTTGTCCATATTGCCAGCCGCCATTATTCAGAACATAAAAGAACAGCGCCATGGCTGCTGCCGCTTCTATCATGCCTAGAAAAAGATAAGCGCGCACCAGTAAGGGCCAGTGAAGCAATCGCTCGGCGTGCGCGCGCGGTGGTTTTTGCATGACATCGTTGCGCGGTGTTTCCGCGCCAAGCGCCAGTGCCGGAAGGAGATCGGTACCCAGATCCACTGCGAGGATTTGCACGATAGTTAGCGGCAACGGAATCTTGAATAGCGCAAAAGCGAGATAGGGAACGAGTTCAGGCACATTCGAGGTGAGAATATAGGTCATGAATTTACGGATATTTTCAAAAACTGTCCGCCCCTCCTCAATGGCCGATACGATATGGGCAAAATTATCATCGAGCAAAATGATGTCGGCAGATTCCTTGGCGACATCCGTTCCGGAAATACCCATGCTGATGCCAATATCTGCGGCTTTCAACGCGGGCGCATCATTGACGCCATCACCGGTGACCGCGACGATTTCACCTTTTTTCTTCAGCGCTTGCACGATGCGCATTTTCTGATCGGCCCCCACCCGGGCAAAGATGATTTCCTTGGCATCCAGCGCCAGTTGCAACTGAATTTGTGACATGCGGCGTAGTTCATCGCCCACGATGATCAGTGGGTTCTGTACCAGACCGATTTCCCTGGCGATCGCACGGGCGGTGTGGGGATGATCACCCGTAACCATGATCACCTTGATGCCTGCGGAACGGCACCGGGCAATGGCCGTGGGAACTTCTATCCGTGGGGGATCTTCTATCCCCACCAGACCACACAGCGTGAGTTTTTCTTCCAGATGCTCAACTTCAGTTTGCGGTGGACAGCAGCGAAAAGCCAGCGCAAGCACTCGCAGCCCCTGTTCTGCCATGTCTTCCTGCGCATCGAGCAGATGCTGCCGCTGGGGTTCATCCAGAGGTTGTATTCCACCTTCCAGATGAATGTCTTGACAGAGAGGCAGGACCGTCTCCAATGCCCCTTTGCAATACAGTCTGTCACCATCGGGTGTTCGGTATAACAGTGAGAGACGTTTGCGGTCGGTATCAAAAGGGATTTCGGCGATCTGCATGTGATCAGGGTAAGCGGTCATGACCATCTGTGCCAGTTCAAACAACGCGATTTCCATTGGATCACCCAGCAAAGTCTGTTTGCCGTGGCTTTCCCCTTGCTTGAGGTTGTGGCAATACCTGGCTACGGCTAATAACGGATGATCCTGCAAGCGATTAACCTTTCCAGGAAGGTAGAATTCCCCAGACAGAAACAGCTGCTTCACGGTCATGCGGTTTTGCGTCAGTGTGCCGGTTTTGTCTGTGCAAATGACTGTGGTGGAACCCAGCGCTTCCACCGCGGGGAGATGGCGCACCAATGCATTTTTTTTCGCCATACGCTGAGTGGCCATGGCTAATGCCAGCGTGACCGTTGGTAGCAATCCTTCTGGTACATTGGCGACGATAATGCCAATTGCAAAAATCAGGTTTGTCCAGAAAGGCAGTTCCAACCCCAGGCCGATCAAGAAAAACACGATGCCAAAGCATACTGACAGCATGGCAATAAGTCGGCTCAGCCGTATGATTTCCAACTGTAGCGGCGATAGGACGGCACTCGTTACCTGAGTCAAGTGAGCAATTTTGCCAAACTCGCTGTGCATGCCTGTTGCGTAAACCAGCGCTTTGGCTTCACCAGAAACCATGACGGTGCCGGCAAGCAACACATTGTGACTGTTTTGTGCCTCATCTTCACTGGAGCGGCCAGTACTGCGTACTCTGGAGAGTGATTCCCCGGTAATTGTGGCATTATTGACGCGCACGCCAAAGGCCTCAAGCAAGCGGCAATCGGCCGGTACGATATCGCCATCTGTCAGATGAATGACATCTCCCGGCACCAGTTCACTTGCTGGAATTTGTCTGATGGTACCATCACGCATGATTTTGACCTGAAGCGGCAGCAGATCGCGTAATGCTGCAACCGCTTCCTGCGCGCGATATTCCTGCCAGAACGAAAATACGCCATTGATGATGATCACGCCAATAATAGCATAGCCCAGCATCGCCATGCCCTGACCTGGCGCATACCACTCGGCAATGAAAGCCAGTATGGCGGCCAACCATAAGATTAGCGCGAAGAAATGGGTGAATTCTTGGATAAAGCTGGGCAGCAGGTGCTTTTTTTCGATTTCCTCTACGCGATTCGGGCCATACTCCCGCAACCGCCGTTGCGCCTCCTGCTCTGACAAGCCGTTGGCGCTGCTGCGTAAACTGGTATAGGCCTGCTCTTCAGCCAGTTGATGGATCTTCATGATGCCTGCCCCCGTTCGTTCTTTTAACGTGGTATGGGCAATACTCTGCCATTCTGTTACCCAAACGTCCAGTGATGAAAAGCGAATAGCGGAAAAAACGTGTTTTTACCGAGCAGCGTGATGAAGCAGCTTGGAAGGTGCTCGTTAACGGATCACTCGTTGGCTAAAATCTCGACCAGTCATCAGCAACGATTTGGCCATTCTGAATGATGAAGCGATGGTTGTATTGGCCTATTTTGTAGGTCCAGGCTTCCCTGGTGATATAAATATTTCCTCGGTAGTGAAAGGTGCCGAGGTGGATACGAGCTTGCGGTTCGCCTAAATTAGCAAGCAATTTATCGACCAGATCACCGCTGGAGATAATATTCCCATTGGGCGCGCGGAAGCCGCTTAAGCAAATTACAGTAGCAAGAAGCAGCAGAAGTTTTTTCATGATGAGAGCAGCTATTCTATGCTGATCAGATTTTCAATCGGTTGCGACAATGATACATCGAAGAGAATTAATACAAGCTGAACGAGCTGGAAGGGGGAAGGTTTAACTATATCCACTTGTTTTGTAGGACTACTTTGATAAATATACTCATCACGTTTCAAAATCCGGCAGCTATACCTTCTCCCGCTGGGAGAAGGCTGGATGAGGGATTATAAAAACCGAATTTTGAAGTGTGATGAGTATAGTGAGTCATTTCAGCGCCAGATCACAACTTGCCTGGCCGGTTTCTTTCACTGTTGCAGCATTTGTGAATTCAGGTCATGATTGAATTTCAGGAACTTCTACAGTGCTCGTCTGCTGCTGAGGTAATCGTGCCCGCCATAGCACTGCCAGCAGGCTTCCCAGCAGGGAGTGCATTACAGCGGAGACCGCGCCTACCACAGGTGCTAACGGCAGTAATGGAAAAGTCTGTTTGGCCAATACGATGGCAAGCCCGGAATTTTGCATGCCGACTTCAATGGAAATCGTGCGGGCGCTCTGGGATTGATAACCCACGATGTGGGCAAAATAATAACCCAGCAGGAAACCGCCCCCGTGCAGCAAGGCCGCTGCCAGAATCAATTGCGAGCCATGATTCAGAATAGATTCTGCATTAGCGGCAAATACGGCTGCACAAACCATGCATACTCCGAGTACCGATAACAGTGGTGCAATCGGCATGACGCGTTGCACGAGCTGCGGTGCCCAGCGATTGAGCAGCACACCCAGGATGACTGGGATAATCACGACTTGCAGAGTTTGCTTGAACAGCATCCAGGTATCAACGGGTACCAGCGCGACAGCAAATAGTTGGGTCAGTAGCGGGGTAAGAATGATAGCTGCCATTGTGGAGCACACTGTCATTACCACCGAAAGCGCCACATCTGCCTTGGCAATATAGGTCACCAGGTTTGAGGCTGTGCCGCCTGGACAGCAGCCGACCAGAATCAGGCCGACGGCAAAGTCAGGCGGCAGGTTGAGCGCATAAGCTATTCCCCATGACAGCAAGGGCATGATCGAATATTGCGCCACAAAGCCGACTGCTACCGCTTTCGGCATGCGTGCGATTCTGCGAAAGTCATCAAAGGTTAAAGTCAGTCCCATGCACAGCATGATAAAGGCCAGTATTAACACCATGACAGATCCCTGGTTGAGCGGAAGCAACCACTCTGGCCAGTATAGTGCCATGGCGCTCGTCAGTATCATCCAGAGTGGAAACAGCAGGGTAAGTTGTTGCAGCATAATGATTTAATGGATTAGTAATGGATTTCTGGCAGGCTGGAACGCGCAAATAAAAGTGTATAGTGCTGCCCGTAACGACTGATCATATGGTCGGCGTTCAAACCGGCGGCTCGCGCCATTTCCTGCAAGGTGGAAAGATATTCTGGGTAGTCATAGCTCTGCACATGCATGCAGGCTTCCTCCAATTGATCCGGAGGTACCTTGATCCAGTTTTCACGCATGAATTTAAGATAACCTTCCAGGTAATTTTCCCTGCTTTGGTTTTCCTCACGCACGACATCTACCAGAATCAACCAGCCACTTTCTGCGAGGCAGCGCCCGGCTGCACGAAAAAAGCGCGCCTTTTCCTCGGGCATGAGATGATGGACAGCAAACCCTGTAAAGATGACGTCCCAGGTTTTGTCGGTCGACTCGATTGCTTCCAGCAGATCGCTGTGCGTCAGTGTAATCGGACCAGGAAATCCTGCCAGATAGCCATGTGCCTCAACAAGCGCCGCCTCGGATAAATCCACTCCTTCATACAGTGAGGGAGGTGACTGCTTCAGGCAGGGCGTCAAATAGCGTGCATTACCACATCCTAAATCCAGCAAACGATATTGCCCGGGATCATTGCGTAGCTTGAGGAGATCACAAACCCCGCTATAGATTTCCTGGTGGAACATGTAATTATGCTCCGTGATCAGATCATACAATGACCAGGAGCGCGTGAAGATGGCAGTCGATTCCGCGGATGTCATGAGTATTCGTAATGAAAATGATGATAATGAGAAGAATAAAAATATATTTGTACTACTTTACAACAGCTCACCACTTCATGGGCAGCTGAGATTCAAATTCATTGCTTTTATGGATTGTTTAGTCACGTTAGCAATATTGTTTTCTTGCAATATATGTTATAAAGAAAACGCGTGCTATTAAGTCTGAGGGAAATATTAAACAGGCGAGCTCTTTTCTGGCAGTTGCAGAGTTGGATAGCACGATCTTTGCCAAGAGTGTTTTGACATTATTAATCTTAAACAAAATAAGGAGTAATGGTCATGAAAGCGATATCAACTATAATTGCAATTGGAATGTTAGCATTTTTCTTGAGCACCCAGGCCTTTGCAGCAGATGCCGGCCATAAGGCGGAAGCATTGGAGCATGCTGAGGAGGCCGTGAAGCATGGAAAAATGGGTCATGCCAAAGATGTCCTCGAGCATAGCAAGGAAAGTCTGGAACATGCTAAAGCCGCGAGCGCATCGGGGGCTGATGCTCATATGGATGAGGCTAGCAAGCATTTAGAAGAAGGTATCAAGCACGCTGAGATGGGGCATGCCGATGTGGCAACCAAGCATGTCGAAGAAGCCATAAGTCATATGCGTCAATCTGGTTCCAAAACTCCTCATTAATCGTGGCAAAAAGCATGTGCCCCCCCCCCCAGCATGGCTGGGGGTTTAATAAAAGATGGGTATCGCTTTCCCGCCATTCCCTGAATATAAAAATAAAATAATTCCTTAACCAGCTCATGTTAAAGGCATCCATAAAGCATTTATCTTGGTTCAGCATAATCACGGTGACTTTTGTTTATGGGCGTGGCTATTGATCCAGTAGCATGCTGCTGTCGATGATAATTTCAGCTGGATATGTGTAAGCTGCTCCATCCAGAGCGAGCAGTGCTACGATGATTACTGCCACTTCGAGCTGATCAAACCGGCGTAATGAGGATAGTCGCTGATGAAATCCGTATGCGTACTTTCCTTCCCGATTCCATTTCCAAAACCAGTTCTCACATCGATATCAGAATGGCGCTCGGGCGCAGCGCGCCCGGTAACGGCGGTTGATTGCCATCACACCTGCTGTAGGCAATGCCATGAACCAGGGAGATTCTCAAACAGCGCGAAGCGCGCGAGATCATTGAAGTCGATGGCAATAACGGCAAGGTTCGCCGAATAAGGAGCTGATGTTAAGCCGTATCCAGTTATGAGTATCTGCGACACTTGGTGAGACGATGGAAATCCATGATCAACGGGAAAACAGATACGGTTTTTGATAACCTTGTTAGTTCGTCATTCATAATTCATAACATGAAACGATCCTATGCCATTCAAACGCTTATTTCTCCCTGGTACCCATGCCAGCGATATTGCACCACTTATCGGTGAACATCTCTCCAATTCAACTCGGTCGCTTGATCAACCGGATTCCTGCAAACTATGCTTGCAGATTCTTGCCGGTCTTCAATCAATCTTCAATCAAAGATGGTCAGTCAACCTCAAACATTCATATCAATCATGTATCAGGTCTTTATTACGCTGACAACTTTTACCGCAGTGTTTGGCCTCATAGTCATAGGTGCTGGCGAGGTGCTCAGCCGGCCTGCTAACGGATCCGTCGGTGCTGCGCCTATCGAACTGCATGCTGAATCTGTTACCTTGCGCTTATCGAACGAATCAATTTCAGGGTGGCTTGCACGCGGTACACCGGGGTTGGGTATCGTTTTATTACTCCATGGTGTGCGTAGTGATCGACGCCAAATGCTTGGGCGTGCCAGATTTCTTTTTCAGGCGGGCTACTCGATTATGCTCATCGATCTTCCTGCTCACGGTGAAAGCGGCGGTGAGCGCATCACCTTCGGTTATCAGGAGGCTGAGGGAGTCAAGGCTGCCATGCGCTATCTGACAGAGACGTTTCCAGATGAAAAGGTTGCGGTGATTGGCGTTTCGCTGGGCGCTGCATCGCTCGTGCTCTCGAAAGTGTCGCCTGCTCCCAGTGCCGTGGTGCTGGAATCGATGTACCTGACCATTGAAGAGGCGATCACTCGCAGACTCGAGAAACGGTTTGGTCCACTCGGTGGGCTGTTTACGCCGTTATTTCTTTGGCAGCTCCCCCTCCGACTGGGCGTCACAGCAGACCAGCTTCGCCCTATCGCTAATCTTTCTGCACTATGTAGCCCGGTGCTCATCGTGTCAGGCGCAGAAGATCGGCATCCCACCGTAGCAGAGACGCAACGCCTGTTTGAATCAGCCAATCAACCAAAGGAGCTGTGGATCATCGAAGGTGCTGCCCATGTTAATCTCCATGAATATAATCCCGAAGAATATGAAGCCAAGGTGTCTGCTTTTTTGCACAAGTACCTTCGGGATGAAAGCTATGAAGTGAAATGACCTGATTCAGATTACTTGTAGAAGAATCATGCAACTAAATAATTAAAGTATCAATTTTACTATTCCTGAATTATAAGCATATTGATCGCTTCTTTGCTCACTTAAGTTCGAACTAGGCCAGCTTATGGCCAGGTCAAATCCATTTGATGGAATTTCCGGAAAGTCTGGTGCTGCCTCATGGCAACACCGATTGCATGCAGATTTCCATCAATGGATCGCCAGCCACTACCCTGGTAATACTGTAGTCATAACACTTGATGGTACTGGATGACATAAAAGCGAGGATTTCCGCCTGTCTGATAGCCTATATTTATTGTTTCTGCCACCGTATTCGCCTGAGTTGAACCCACAGGAACATCTTTGGGACGAGCTGCGACAAACATATTTTCCCAACCGAGCATCCGGTTATCGATGTTCTTGAAAATTATTTAGTTACTGCAATCTCGAAAATACTCCGGCTCTAATTAATAGTATTACTGGATGGAATTGGGTTATTGGTACAGTTTCTATTGTAAATGAGAATTTGGTTATAGCAATAGCGCCACAGCATGAATCCGCATTGATCAAGAAGACAAGAGTCGCATCGTCATAATTGACGGTCTTCCTGCATCATAATTCTTTATGGCAGATACGATGATCATTGTGTCTCAAACGTGCATCTCGTTTCATTTTTCATAGTTCCTCGAATACTCGCAGCGCTTATCCCTTTTCAGCTCGCTTCCAACGGGCGGCTACATCTCGCGTTTCTGATCACTTCCATTTCACGTAGTTGGATTATTCAAATTATTTCTAATTGTAATATTTTGATCTTCACGAATTATTCACGAATGTCAACAAATTTTTCACAAACATCATGTTAAGTTAATAGTTGAGTAATTTACTTTGTTATTCGAACCGATGAATCGGGCTTTCAATCCAGATGTACGTTTTGAGAGGAAGGTTATGTCAATACCAACGTTGTCCTTTGCTAGGTTTTATGACACCCGCAGAGCGAAATGAGCGTAGTAATCGGCCTTCGGCCGCAATGCGTTTGAAAGAAACACGATGCGGCGAGATGTGCGGTAAAGTGGAATACCGCGACGGCGAAGA
>NZ_FNPQ01000121.1:0-1202 GCF_900107335.1 Nitrosomonas sp. Nm58
AGGATATAGCATGGCGAAGAGTAAATTTGAGCGATTGAAGCCGCATATAAACGTTGGCACGATAGGTCATGTTGATCATGGGAAGACGACATTGACGGCGGCGATTACGATGGTATTGACGAAGAAATTTGGTGGTGAAGCGAAGTCGTATGCTCAGATTGATTCTGCGCCAGAGGAGCGTGCGCGGGGGATTACCATTAATACATCTCACGTCGAATATGAGACGGAAAAACGTCACTATGCGCATGTGGATTGTCCTGGTCATGCGGATTATGTGAAAAACATGATCACAGGTGCGGCACAGATGGATGGGGCTATCTTGGTGGTATCAGCGGCTGATGGGCCGATGCCGCAGACGCGTGAGCATATCTTGCTAGCAAGGCAGGTTGGGGTGCCATACATCATTGTCTATATGAACAAGGCGGATATGGTGGATGATGCCGAGTTGCTGGAGCTGGTGGAGATGGAGATACGGGAATTATTGTCCAAGTACGATTTTCCTGGAGATGATACACCGATTATTATAGGCTCGGCATTGAAGGCGCTGGAGGGAGATCAGAGTGATATTGGAGAGCCATCGATATTTAAATTAGCGGACGCGTTGGATAGTTATATCCCTGAGCCGCAGCGAGCTATAGATGGGGCATTTATTATGCCGGTAGAAGATGTGTTTTCAATATCTGGGCGAGGTACGGTTGTAACGGGGCGTGTGGAGCGAGGTATCGTTAAGGTAAGTGACGAGATTGAGATCGTGGGATTAAGGCCGACATTGAAGACAGTCTGCACTGGAGTGGAGATGTTTAGGAAGCTGCTTGATCAGGGGCAGGCCGGCGACAATGTTGGGATATTGCTGCGAGGTACGAAGCGTGAAGAGGTTGAGCGCGGTCAGGTGCTGGCGAAACCTGGGAGCATTCTGCCGCATACAAAGTTTACGGCTGAGATATATGTTCTAAGCAAGGAAGAAGGCGGGCGGCATACACCATTTTTTGCGGGGTATCGTCCTCAATTTTATTTTCGTACAACTGACGTAACGGGATCGATAGAGTTGCCATCGGGAACTGAGATGGTGATGCCGGGGGATAATATTTCGGTAACTGTGAACCTTATTGCGCCAATTGCGATGGAGGAGGGGTTGCGTTTTGCAATTCGTGAGGGTGGTAGAACTGTTGGGGCTGGTGTCGTAGCTAAAATTATTGAGTAGA
>NZ_FNPQ01000069.1:0-7656 GCF_900107335.1 Nitrosomonas sp. Nm58
ACTCCATCTTTATCCGGCTCGCTCCAAATAGCAAAGTATGAATGGACCGTGCGCCACTTCGGAAATTCGCTTGGCAACATGCGCCACTGGCAACCGCTCTTGAGTAAATACAACACCGCACAAAATACTTCGTGCAAATCGACTCGACGTGGACTGGTCTTCTTGCGCGCACTTTCCAGCAGTGGGCGGATCTGCTCGAACTGTTCGCGACTGATATCACTTGGATAACTTGTTCTCATCCTGCAAATATCGCACTTTTTCTGTCAAACGAAAAGACTTTGAACAGGTTCTAAGAAGCTTAGTTGGCGAAGGTTCTATGAAAGACGTCCGGAAGATGCTGCCAATCTAAAATCATGGCTGATTGAAGCAATCAGACCAGCTCAAGCAAAGACTTCCCACATTTAACGCGAATAGAGCCTAGAACAATCACTGAAAAGGAGTGGAATGCTGATAGGTTGCGCAGGTAGATAAACCGTGTGATGGCGAAACAGGTCGGACCGCAAGAACGTAAACCTGAATTTTTACCAGTGCTCCGAGCACGAGACGGAGATGAGGGCGTTCTTGGCGAATTCCATCAGAGCCCGCAGAAAGAAATCCAGTCTGCAATAAGGCCGGATATAATTCTATTTCGCATTATAAGATGTAATAATAAGTCGTCTAGGCTCACGTAAATGGATGACAATTATGGCAAGACCAGCAGGTTGTCAATGGCCAACAGAACTAAGCCAGTATTGGCCATTAAAAGTGAGCCACTTTTAGTGGGTTAGCCTCAATTATTGAGTTTTGTTTTTAAACGATAACTTTCACCTCCCAGCATAAAGATATGAGAATGATGGATGAGCCGGTCAACGATGGGTACGGCAACATTGACATCAACAAAGAAGTCGCTCCAGTTGGTAAATTCCTTATTAGTTGTCAGGATAACGGAACAATATTCATAGAAGGCATTAATCAACTGAAACAAATTATGCATGCCTTGTTCGTTCATAGGTAGATAGCCCAGTTCATCGATGATCAGGACATCGAACTTGAGTAACTGGTTGATCTTCTTTTTTAATTCACCTTTGAGTTCAGCCAGTTCCAAGGTTTCCATCAGGCCCAGTGCGGTGGTGAAGCAGACTTTATAACCGGCATCGATGGCTTTCAAGCCAATCCCGATAGCCAAGTGAGTTTTGCCGACACCCGGTGGGCCGATAAAAACCACATTCTCCCGGTTGTCGATAAAACTGAAGTCCAGCAGACTGTTGATTTCCCGTTTGCTGATGGTGGTCTGGAAACGGTAGTCAAATTCTTCCAGGCTTTTGTGCAATGGAAAGGCGGCACGTTTTCTGTTTTGTTCAATGCGCTTGCTGTTACGCTGGTTGTGCTCATGCACCACGAGCGCTTCAGCAAATTGCAGATAGGAAATATCATTGGCTTGGGCCTGACTGAGCAGTTGTTCAAGTTGTTCAGCGATACCTGACAGACACAGGCCGCGGTATTTTTGTGCAACGCTGTTAATGGATGACATGGCTGGTTCCCTGATCACTACAGCGCTTGCTCAGCGCACCATATCGTTTCAGAACGGTTGATGACGTACGGCGGGGCAATACTGTATCCGTTTCACGATAACGCTGTGGATGCGAATGCCAGGCCTCCAGGCGATCTCGCAGACCTGCTGCAGTTAACCGTGGCGTATCAATCAATAAGGTCAGTAACGATGGATGGATTCTGCCGTGTTGCTGACAATGCGCGGCTAACACCTGTTTTGCACCCACTAACTGATCCTTATAGATTCTCGGTGCACTTGCTTTCAGCAAAGCGCAGAGCGCCTGGCCGTGCTCTGCATCGTCCAGTAATTGCTGGATATCAGTCTCCAAAGCCGCAATACGCTGCGCCTTGTCGCGGTAATGATCCGTGTTCTTGATAGTTTGACCTTGTTCCAGTCGGATCAAGTGTTCGGCGATGATTTCACCCGTCGGTGAATCGCTGATGCGCAGCTGACCGTTATGATTGACAACGCCAACTCGACTGTCTTGATAAGCCATCGGCACCGGGTATTTGTTTCCTTGCCAGGCAATCAGGCCAGTTTTGTCACTTTTACGAGTAACGATGCTTTCTGCGGACGACGCCTGAATACAGGAAGGGGTTAAATAAGGCAGCATGGCAGCTTTCTCTGCCTGTTCATAATGGGCGCGCGGCTGCTGTCTCGTGCTGCCATGCAGTCGTTGATTAGCCGTGTTGTCCAGCCAATCAGCCAGATAACGCTCTAGTTCATGCCAATTGGCAAAAGCTTCACCATACAAGCCGTTGTGCTTGACATATTTTACACCCGCTTCGACCTTGCCTTTACTCTCAGGATCATAGCCTTCACAGGCACGAATATGAAATCCCACCGCCGTCGCATATTGATGGAAACGTTGATTGAGTGTCAATTCCCGGAAGATTTCGCTGATCACCACCAGTTTGGTTTGATCGTACACGCATTCTTGGGGCATGCCACCAAAATAACGAAATGCCGCATCATGGTGCTGGATCAGCGTTTCGGTATTAATCGGCCGCGAAGATACCGATACATGCATCATGTCTGGAATAGGAAAGCACAAATATCGTCAGATAGACCGTGGTTTCAACCCCGCTAACCATCACGCCGCGCAGTTCACCCCCATCAACCTGACATTGCTCGCCCGGTATCATGTCCAATACCGGCTCATAATAACGCGCTTGTTTGAAACTGATCGTTTGCCTTAACGTCTGAATGTAGCGCCGCACCGAGCGATCTGAAACAGCCAGGTTCGTCACTTTAGCCTTCAATTTACGCAGCACCTTTACCACCGACAATCCCGGATAAGCTTGCAATAGTTGAATTATATAAGCCCGATATTCATCCAGCTTTTTGTTTCTGGCCGTGTCTGTCATACCCGTAGCAATCGCCGTCTCCGGCATGTTTAAATATTTATTGACAGTATTGCGGGATACGCCTAAATGCTTGGCAATCTTGCGTTCTGATAAGCCAGTGCCGTTGTTATATAACGCCTTATAATCTGATGTATCACAATCCACTCCTTCATGACAGTCTCTGAAAAATTCAGAGACTGTTACAGATTTATTCGGAAAAATAAATTCTAAAAAAGTGGCTCAAAATTGTTGGCCATTCCTGGCTCAGTTTAAATAGCCATTAACACAAGTGGTGAAGAGCATCTTGAATTGGCCCGAAATGCGGTATGGATCGCTAAAACAGCCGATGAACTGCGTAGCGCACAGGCTTTACTGCTGCCACTCCTGCCACTCGAATTGGGTCTGAGTCTGGAGCAGACGGCCATTGCTATTGGTCGATCAAAAGGCAACACCTGCACACTGCGTACAAATTACTGCAAGCGAGCCACTGGAAGAATGGCTGCGCCCGATGCCACCTACCCAAAAGGAGATCTCTTAGTCCGGGAAGACTGGAAAAAAACTCCCTGGGGTGCTGGGTCAAGCGATAACAGAGTTTACTGTGCCCCATGCGGCTGATGTTTCAAGACGAAGTACGATTTGGCCGCATCAGCGACCGCCGTCGCGCATGGGCACCTCGTCCAGTGCGTCCGCTAGTCAAGGCTATGCTACCTACGAGTACACCTACGCTTATGCGACAGTCTGCCCGTTGGACGGAAAGTTTGACAGCTTGGTGTTACCTAATGTCAACACTGAGTGCATGCAAATCTCTCTTGATGAAATCGCCAGGCGCTACCCCAATGAGAATATCGTTATGGTGATGGACGGTGTGCTGACTGGCATCGCAGCCATTCGCTGACGTTAGCTGAGAATCTTCGCTTGCTACTACTGCCACCTTATTCACCTGAACTCAATCCAGTCGAGCGCCTGTGGGATGAGTTGCGCGAAAAGAACTTTCATAACCGTGTATTTGACAGCATCGGCGCGCTCGAATCTCATTTAGTTGATGCACTTCGACATATGGAGGAAACTACGGATGTGGTGAAATCAATCGCCGGATGGGATGGGATAATTAATTCACTTTGTAACGCCAATTAAAATAAAACTGTAGCCAATTTCCGTTTTACCTAAACACGAAATATCGCTTGTCAAACCGGAAGGTGTCCATATAAGTGAACCATGAAGCAGTTCTAGGATTAAACACTATCCACAAGAACTAAAGAATTCTCACATTTGCCTAATAATCAGACCTTCTTCGCTCGCTGGCGATAGGTCTCGAATAAGCAAATGCCAGCACTCACTGACACATTCAAGCTTTCAACACTGCCGACCATTGGAATGCGCACCAATTGATCACAGGTTTCCCTTGTCAGGCGGCGCATGCCCTCATGCTCTGCACCCAATACCCAGGCGATAGGACCATCAAGTGTAATGGTGTCAAGGGTGCAGGTAGTCTCGGCTGCAGTACCGATAATCCAGATACCTTGCTGCTTAAGCTCACGCAAGGTTCGGGCTAAGTTAGTGACGGTAACAAAAGGAACAGTATCCGCAGCGCCGCTTGCGACCTTATGCACTGTGGCTGTCAGCCCCACCGAGCGATCCTTGGGTGCGATGATGGCATGGACACCTAATGCGTCAGCAACACGCAAGCATGCGCCTAAATTGTGAGGATCCTTGATACCATCTAATACCAGGAGTAAAGCGGGTTCGCTCAGTGCTTCCAGGACATCCTCAATCGCCACATAATTCTGAGTGGCTGCGATGTTGGCCACTACGCCTTGATGGTGAGTTGTGCCCACTATTCTGGCAAGCCTCGCATTATCGCAAAGTATCAAACGAACGTTCTTGATTTCAGCAAGTTTAAATAAATCACGCGCACGCTGATCATGCCGAGTCGAATCTAAATAGATTTCTTTGATACTGTCCGGGCTCTGCCGCAAACGGCTCATAATCGCATGAAACCCAAAAATATGCCGCGTCTGAGACATGTCGCTAGATAAGTAAGTTTGTAGTAAGAATTATGTAAAGCTAATGAACTAAAAGAACCTTATGCTTCTACTTCTATTTAGAGTCTGTGAAATCTGCAGCCGTTATGCTCCTGATAGCCAGGATGCATATGTCTACGTTTTTTTTACAGACTCTCAAGCGAGAACAAAGTCTATTTTGCGAGTTTCCAGATCAACTCGTACAAGCTTGACTTGGAAGCGATCGCCCAAGCGGTATTTTTTTCCAGTACGTTCACCATATAACATATGTTTAGTGTTATCAAAATGGAAATAATCGCTGGGTAACTCTGAAATATGAACCAATCCTTCCACATAAATTTGATCGAGTGCAACAAACAATCCGAATGCGGTGACACCACTGATGACACCGTCAAAGCATTCACCTATTTTATCCTGTATATAGAAGCACTTAAGCCACGACTCGACCTCACGTGTTGCCTCATCAGCACGACGTTCCGTCATTGAGCAATACTTGCCCAGCTCATGCCAATCGCCGCCAGATGGAGAATAGATATTGCCATTTAGAACCGCTTTGATGGCGCGATGTACCAATAAATCAGGGTAGCGCCGAATGGGTGAAGTAAAATGAGTATATGCCTCATAAGCCAATCCAAAATGGCCGATATTTTCAGGACTGTATATCGCCTGCCGTAGCGATCGTAGCATGACGGTTTGTAATAATTGTGCATCGGATCTGTCGTTGATTTTAGTTAATGCTTTAGCATAATCTTTTGCATGTGGTAGACTGCCGCCGCCTAGCTGCAAACCAAATTCCTTAAGAAAATCGCGCAGTGCTGTCAGTTTTTCCGGTGTAGGCCCTTCGTGGATACGATACAACACTGGCTGCTTGTGTTTCTGTAAAAAATCCGATGCACATACATTGGCAGCTAGCATGCACTCTTCTATTAGGCAATGCGCTACATTGCGTTGCACCGGAAGTATTTGTTCAATCTTGCCTTGCTCGTTAAAAACCATTTGGGTTTCAATCGTCTCAAAATCAATAGCCCCACGTTTTTTGCGCGCTTTTTGTAAAACTTTATATACTTTATAGAGTAATTGAATGTGCGGAAGTAAGTCGATATATTGCTTCGCATTGGCTTCTTTAGGATTGTCCACCATCGCTGCAACTTCATCGTATGTAAGTCGAGCATGAGAACGCATGACAGCTGGATAAAATTGGTAGTCTAGGTATTCACCATTGGTAGCTAATTGTATTTCACATACCATACAAAGACGATCCGCTAGCGGGTTAAGTGAACACAATCCATTAGAGAGTACTTCTGGTAACATCGGTATCACTCGCCGGGGAAAGTACACTGAATTGCCCCGCATAAATGCTTCTTTATCTAACGCATCATTATCGTGGACATAATGACTGACATCAGCGATGGCCACATATAATCGATAATCTTTTCCATCGCGTTGACTATATACTGCATCATCAAAATCACGCGCTGTTTCACCATCGATCGTAACCAACGGTAAATGACGAATATCTTTTCGCTTGGTCAGCTCTTTCTTCAGTACTTTTTTAGGGAATTTGGCAGAGATTTTCTCTATCTCAGATGAAAACTCATAAGGTAAATCGTATTTACGTAGTGCGATCTCGATTTCCATGCCAGGCGAAGTATATTCGCCCAGAATTTCAATAATATGACCAATAGGTTGGGTATGAATGTCAGGCTGCTGAATAATCTTCACAATTACGACTTGTCCAGCCTTAGCATTCATAGTGGCTTCACGAGGAATCAGAATTTCCTGGCTAATACGCTTGTTCTCAGCAATTACGAAAAAAATGCCATGCTCGGCATTGAATCTCCCAATGAGCTGTATATTGGTACGTTCCAGCACTTCAACGATTTTGCATTCACGGCGACCTCGTCGATCCATACCGATTTCACGTGTAATGACACGGTCACCGTCAAGTACCTTATGCATTTCTTTGGGACCGAGATATAGATCAGGGCTACCGTCATCGGTAATTAAAAAACCATAACCGTCACTATGCCCTTGTACCGTTCCCCTAATTAGCTCTAGCTTTTCAATGACACAGATATCCCCTTTTCGATTACGCATGATCTGACCTGAACGGATCATTGCAGCTAATCGACGGTTAAAAATTTCCGTTTCTTTAGGGGTTATATCCAATAGCTTCCGTAATAATACTTCGCTAACCGGAATACCCTGCTCATCAAGTATTTTTAGTATAAATTCACGGCTTGGCAAAGCAGTGCCATATCGCTCGCTTTCACGAGCGAGAAAAGGATCAAGTTTACGCAGCTGATTCTTCTTATTTTTCTTCTTGATTGACAAAACAATGGTTTCCTATAAAATCACGAATTCTTCATATATCCTGGCTAAAGGTTAGGATATGATGCTGCCCAGATGGCGGAATTGGTAGACGCGCATGGTTCAGGTCCATGTGCCTTCGGGTGTGGAGGTTCGAGTCCTCTTCTGGGCACCATAGTCATTAAACTAAGCCTTTCCCAATTCTCCCAAAACTGCTCAGAATACCTTATTACAAGCGCCTTTCGGCGCATTTTCCTTTGCCCTCGTTTCATCAATAATTCCCATTTTGTCGCTATTATCCACGGATATTTTCACGGTTGGAATATGGGAACTAAACGCAAGAAAAACTCTAGCAGGCCGTTGAAAAACCTACTAACTGCGTTAGAATTTTAAGAAACGACACTATATTTTAACTTATGCGCGGCCTTGAACCTTCTCAACAGCAGCT
>NZ_FNPQ01000025.1:0-39963 GCF_900107335.1 Nitrosomonas sp. Nm58
GTCCGTTTCATCTGAAATCCTCCCAGGACTCCATATCAAACCAGACAGATCATTTGCTACAAGTCCGGACAGTTTATTTGCTCTCTACATTCTTAACAATGAAAATTGACAATCTCCTTTACTTAGCATAATATTCTTGGTTGATTTGTGTTCGAAAACAAAAAGAGCGAGATAAGTTCAGTGAAAACCTTTTCAGCAAAGCCACATGAAGTTAATCATGATTGGTTTGTTATAGATGCGACTGATAAAGTTTTAGGAAGATTGGCTGCAGCGATAGCACATCGTTTGCGAGGAAAACATAAGCCTATCTATACTCCGCATGTCGATACAGGAGACTATATCGTTGTCGTTAATGTAGACAAAATACGCGTAACGGGTAATAAGGAAGAAGACAAGAAGTATTATCGGCACAGTGGCTATCCCGGAGGGATATACGAGACTAATTTCAAGAAGATGCATGCGCGTTTTCCGGGAAAACCTTTGGAGAAAGCAGTCAAGGGCATGCTGCCTAAGGGTCCATTAGGCTATGCTATGTTTAAAAAGCTTAAGGTGTATGCAGGTGACTCTCATCCGCATACTGCACAGCAACCAAAACTATTAGAAATCAGAGCTTAATTTATGGCAATAAATTATAATTACGGAACTGGTCGCAGGAAGAGTGCTGTAGCTAGAGTTTTTATTAAACCGGGAAGTGGCCTATTTACTATAAATAATAAGCCGGTAGATGAATATTTTTCACGCGAAACCGGTCGCATGATTGTCCGTCAACCGCTTGAGTTGACGGACAACATGACGAATCTAGATATAATGGTCAATATCTGCGGTGGCGGAGAATCTGGGCAGGCTGGCGCAGTGCGTCATGGAATAACCAGAGCCTTAATTGATTATGACGAAACACTTAAGCCGGTTTTAAGTAAAGCTGGCTTTGTGACGCGTGATGCGCGAGAGGTTGAACGGAAGAAAGTTGGTTTACGTAAAGCTCGTCGGCGTAAACAATTTTCTAAACGTTAACTTACTTATCTATTCAAGAAAAGCCGCCTATACTGGCGGCTTTTTTGTTTTACCAGAATTAAGACATACTCTCCTACACGGGAACACTATGATCAAAATTGGTATAGTAGGCGGAACAGGCTATACAGGCGTAGAGCTACTACGCATTCTTGCACAGCATCCGAAAGTTCAACTAAATGTAATTACCTCGCGCCAGGAAGCAGGAATGGCCGTTGATGAGTTATTTCCCAGTTTACGTAAGCAAGTAACGCTTAAGTTTTCTGATCCCAGTCGAGCTGAACTAAACAAATGTGATCTCGTTTTCTTTGCGACTCCCAATGGAGTCGCTATGCAGCAGGCGAGATCTCTATTTGATGCAGGCGTTCTTATTATTGATTTATCCGCTGACTTTCGTATCAAAAATATAGCAGAATGGGAAAAATGGTATGGCATGCCTCATGCCTGCCCAGAGTTAATTGCTGAAGCCGTATATGGTTTGCCTGAAATAAATCGTGAACACATAAGAAATGCACGGCTAATAGCTAATCCAGGCTGCTATCCTACCGCAGTACAACTAGGCTTTTTACCTTTAATTGAAGCCGGAGTGATCGATATCAATCAACTTATTGCTGATACAAAGTCAGGGGTATCAGGTGCAGGACGTAAAGCAGAGGTACAAACATTATTTTCAGAAGCCGCAGACAACTTTAAGTCCTATGCTGTACCAGGACACCGCCATCTACCCGAAATAAAGCAGGGTTTATCCAGTGTCGCTAAAAAACAAGTTGACCTTACATTTGTGCCCCATCTCACACCCATGATTCGCGGAATACATGCAACTTTATATGCAAAACTCATTAAAGAAGTTGATTTACAAACTCTGTATGTAAATCGCTATGCTAATGAGCCATTTGTCGATGTATTGCCAGCAGGCAATCATCCAGAAACACGTTCTGTTCGCGGATCTAACTATTGCCGAATTGCAGTACACCGCCCACAAGATGGTAATATCGCAGTGATACTCTCAGTAACAGACAATCTCGTTAAGGGTGCTGCAGGACAAGCGGTACAAAATATGAATATCATGCTGGGATTTCCAGAAACATTAGGGATTGAACATGTTCCACTATTACCCTAAGTAATATTTTTACACCTAGCTTGTCTATAGAATAAGAAACTGTCCCAACAGAAATACCCTCAATGAAGTAAATTGACACCAATGATATATTTTATGTTGATTCAGATACAAATTGATTTTTAAAGTGTCGAAATAGAACTAATATAGTTTACTCAAGCCCTTCATTTAATAATAGATAGGTAGGTAGAATAATATGAACGTGACAACTGGCATGAATACTGAAAACCAATCATCCTTAATTTTTACTGAGAATGCAGTAGGCAAGGTCAAGCACCTAATAGAGGAAGAAGGGAATTATAATTTAAAATTAAGAGTCTTCATAAGTGGGGGAGGATGTTCAGGTTTTCAATATGGTTTCACTTTTGATGAAACCATTAATGAAGATGATTTTGTTATGGAAAAAGGGGGAGTAAAACTATTAATCGATTCAATGAGCTTTCAGTATTTAATTGGCGCTGAAATCGATTACCAGGAAAATCCTCAAGGCGCTCAGTTTATTATTAAAAATCCTTCCGCAGCGAGCACGTGTGGCTGCGGCTCCTCCTTCTCAATTTAGCCATTCACTGAGGCGCGCTCAAGCAGTATAAATCGCCCCAAGAATACGGCTACCTTGCGCACCCGTAACAGCAGGAAGATTAGCAGGGACTTTATTGATAGTCTGTTTGGCTAGCCAAGCAAAAGCAAATGCTTCTATCCAATCAGCATCTATACCCAACACATCGGTTAAATCAACTTTTTTCTCCGGTAAGATGGCCTTCAATCCGGCTACTAGCCTCTTATTGCGCGCACCGCCACCACACAAATAAACTTCTTCGGCTTCTGGAAAATGAAATCGTATAGGTCGTGCAATTGCTTCAGCAGAAAGTTCCAGTAATGTAGCCTGCACATCTTCAGGCACCTCATTCCCGCGCAAATAACTTCTTAACCATTCATTATTAAACATCTCCCTACCTGTACTTTTCGGTGGTGGTAAAGAAAAAAATGGAAATGCAAGAAATGCTTCCAGCAACCCTGGAATAATACACCCTGTTCCAGCCCAAGAGCCATTGTGATCGTAAACGCTTCCTCTATGGTGCAAACACCAGGCATCCATCAATATATTTCCCGGGCCACAATCAAAACCAACAATCCCGCTCTTAGGCGAAAGACTAGTAATATTTGCAATTCCACCAATATTGACTATGATGCGATGTTTTTTTGTATGACCAAATAGAACTTGATGAAATGCCGGCACCAAAGGAGCACCTTGCCCCCCCGCCGCGATATCACGATTTCTGAAATCAGCAACCACAGTAATACCAGTAAGTTCCGCCAGAAGTGCGGCATTGCCTAATTGAATACTATAAGCTCTATCAGGCTGGGGACAGTGCCTTACTGTCTGGCCATGACAGCCAATGGCAGCAATACTTTGCGAGCTAATCCCGCTATTGACAAGAAGGCCTTCTACGGCATCAGCATATAATCTGGATAGTTTATTACTCAGTAAAGCAGCATGATGAAGCTCATCATGATCCGCTCGATTTAACGCCAACAATTGCTCTCGTAAGTATTTGTCATAAGACAAGAAATAGGTTTGGATCAAGGAAGGAGTCGATGAATCAAAATTTACTAATGCTGCATCTACCCCATCGAGACTTGTTCCAGACATGATCCCTATATAGAGAGCTTCTCTCAATGACTTAACTCGCTAAACTGGAATATATTCGTAAAACTCAGAATCAGTTGGCAGAAGCAAAATTGGCATTACGAAGAAGATCTAATCGAGCAACAAGTTCTTTTGTTTCCCTATGAAACACAGTTCTATTTTTTTTGCTGATAGGTAGCGCGGAAGGCATCACCATCTTTGACGGATCACGCTGAATCCCATTTATGCGAAGCTCATAATGTAGATGTGGACCTGTTGCCATTCCAGTTGAACCAACATATCCAATTACCTCACCTTGCTTAACATGCCTTGCTTTCTGCATACCTTTCCTGAAAGCTGATAAGTGCCCATAAGCAGTGCTATACTCCCCGCGATGTTTCAATACAACCAGGTTTCCATATCCGTTTTGCCACCCACTATATTCTACTGTTCCATCTGCAGTTGCCATTACAGGTGTACCAATTGGCGCTGCATAATCGACTCCTTTATGAGCACGCCATTGTTTTAATATCGGATGGAAACGAGCATTTGTAAATCCTGAACTGATTCGAGAAAATTCTAAGGGTGCACGCAAAAATGGTTTACGTAAACTCTCGCCGGAAGGGGTATAGTAATCACCTTCCTCATGAGGAGCCTGGAAATATACTGCCCGATAAGATTTACCCTTGTTGATAAATTCGACAGCTAGAATACGCCCATGTTGCGCACTCTCACCATTATCACGAAACGTCTCATAAACGACCGTAAAACGATCACCTTTGTGTAAATCACGATAAAAATCAATATCTGATGCAAAAATATTAGCAATCTGCATCGCAATACTACTGGGTAATCCAGCGGCATCTGTAGCTGCGAACAAAGAGCTTTCTATCACTCCAGAACCAACCCGAATACGGGCATTCGCTTCAACAGACTGCTCGCTCATTTCATAGGCGTCATCAACCTTCTCTATCAGGAACTGCTCTCCTTTACCATAAAAATATCGTAGTGTTAACAGTTCTCCATCTGCTGTTGTTTCAGCATGAATAATTTCTCCTGGCTTGAGCTGCCGCATTGCCTTGCTGTCTTTGACAATACGTAAAAAATTGGCTTTATCCTGCTGATTAACTTCCAGTCGTGAAAGAATCGCTGCAATCGTGTCTCCACGACGAATATTTTCCTGATGCCAGAAAGCGCTATTAGTATCATCAGAAATTGACATTTCAGGGAGTGAGAGAGTACGAACAATTTTACGCTCAGGAATATCTTGCAAAGAAGCATTTGGCGAGATGCCAAATGCAGTAACCATACCAAATAAGGGCAAACTGGATAAGATTGTTAACCAACGTAATCTTTTTTGTGTAAACACCGGCGGCTTTTGCGCTAGAATCCTCATTTTATCGCGTGGTGACGTATATAGCATCTTATGTTACATCTCCTATCTGATTGTGAGCCGGCCCTTAGTCTAGCACAGAAATGCATAATCCCTAGCAGGCCGTTGAAAAACTCGGCATTTTGATTCTGAAATTTCTCTTTTAAAAGACTGGAAGCACTTTGGTTGTTTTTGCAGATCTATTTTTACCAAAGAGACTCATTTTTTGATCAGTTTCTGTCCGAACTTCCTGTAAATCCTGCTCTTTTGTTCTTATCCGCCTGTTTTAGGCGGATTTTGGACGTACCGTTCCTATGTGCGCGAACCCGCCCCCCCCCCCCGCCGGCCAGACTTCTGATGCGCACCAGATTGCAAATTGCGGCAATAAACCGGAGCTGCCCGCTGATTCTATTGCGCCGGACCAACTTCAGCTTATGCATCCCGCCTACCGTTTTGATCCAGCCCAATACTTCCTCGATCCGTTTGCGAATCTTCAGACTGGTCGCATAGCCTTCACTCTGGCAAATATCATCCGGCATGGTGCTGCCTTTGCATTGGGCTGCCACATGCGGGATCATACCCAGCGACCGCACTGCCTTGATGTGCTTATCCACATCGCAGCCGCGATCTTCCCCCACTGTGGCTTCCGGGTTGACGTTGGCTTGCAACAGCTTGAGCGATTCTTCCCGTTCGGCCATCCCTGCCGTCGCCGATACGCTTATATCTACACCAGACCGTTACGATTCTCCATCAGCACATACTCCATGTGGCACAGACGACTGGCATCGCCGTCACTCTTGCGCGCCAAGTGTGCGCCAAGATCAGTGGCCGATTCATGGGTGGCGTTGCTGCACTTTTCCCCCTTTGAAGTTCCGACCTGTATTGCGGGTGTTGTCATCCGGCGGATTGTTGGCGCCATCTTTGCGCACAAAGCTTTTGCGTGACGCCCAGGCATCCAGCAGTGTGTGCTGTCAATGCTGAAATGTTCGTCACTGCTCAGTTCCACCCACTCCGTCAGATACTTGACACCCATGAAAAAACACCCAGCCATTGCGTTGTCCAGCAGGCGGTTGCGGTTATGGGTAAAGGCACTTTGATCCCACTCCAGATCGTCAATACCCAGCTCAACAAACCAGCGGTACAGCAGCCTGTATTCGATGTGCTCGACCAGTTACCGTTCGGAACGGATGGCAAACAACACCTGGAGCAGCGCATGATTGACAGGCATCCATTCTTCCAAGTTGATGTAGCTGAAAGGCTGTTGTTGGGAATGTTCAATGCCGCGCATGATTCAGTATAGTAAGGTTTTTGCAAAATTTTACCGGAGCAAGTCCGTTTTTCAACAGCCTGCTAGCCTGGTATTATATGGAAAACAAACTTAAAATAAGCTGACCGCCAGGATCCTAAAAATAAACTATTGTATTTATTGTGTCTAATTCAATCACCGAACAACTAAAAAAAATTAAGCGCGGCTGTCATGAGTTGCTGGTAGAAGAAGAATTAATCCAGAAGCTTGAGACGGGTATTCCTTTGAGAGTTAAGGCTGGATTTGATCCTACTGCGCCTGATTTGCATCTGGGTCATACGGTATTGCTCAATAAGCTACGCCAGTTCCAGGATATGGGTCACCATATCCTGTTTCTAATTGGTGATTTCACGGGAATGATCGGTGATCCTAGCGGTAAAAATTCAACACGCCCCCCGTTAACTCGCGATGAAGTTAAGCAGAATGCTAAATCTTATACAAATCAGGTTTTCAAAATCCTCAGATCGGATCAAACTGAAGTAGTATTTAACTCCACCTGGATGGATAAGCTTAGTGCCGTTGATCTAATTAAACTTTCCGCGACTCACACTGTTGCACGGATGTTGGAAAGAGATGATTTCAGCAAACGCTATCGTAATAACCAAGCTATTGCTCTCCATGAGTTCCTGTATCCGCTCATTCAAGGCTATGACTCAGTTGCGCTCAAGGCTGATATCGAATTAGGAGGCACTGACCAAAAATTCAATCTATTGATGGGACGTGAATTACAAAAACATTTTGGCCAGTCGCCGCAATGTATTCTCACCATGCCGCTGCTAGAAGGGTTGGATGGCATCAACAAAATGTCCAAATCCCTAAACAACTATGTTGGTATTACTGAAAATCCCACTGAAATATTTGGAAAACTTATGTCTGTTTCCGACAGATTAATGTGGCGTTATATCGAGCTACTTTCATTTGAATCATTAAATACTATCCAGAATTGGAAGCAGGAGGTGGAAAAAGGCCGAAATCCGCGAGAAATTAAGGTGCTGTTTGCTCAAGAAATTGTCGCCCGTTTCCATAGCAAGACAGATGCTGAGAAAGTGTTGATCGATTTCGAAGCTCGCTTTAAAAAGGGAGTTATACCAGATAATATTCCGGAGAAATTACTACCGATTGACGAAATCAATATTTCTATTGCCCAGCTACTTAAACAAGCAGGGCTAACACCTAGTACCAGCGAAGCATTGCGCATGATTGAGCAAGGTGGTGTAAAGCTAAATGGAAATAAAATCGTTGACAAGGCAATTCATGTCGCCGCTGGTGAAACAGTCATTGTTCAAGTGGGCAAGCGTAAATTCTCCAAAGTAACAATAACTTCAGAAAAATCCTAGAATTCATACTCCGCGCATATTAACGTAAGCTACCAGCTCGGCTATCAGATTAACAAAAAAGTTAAATGGGCTGCGATGGCGGGAATGCTCGATTTGCGAGATGTTTTTCAGTTGATCGTTGACAGTCTCCATGATCGAGCGTTTACGCAACAAAAGTTTGTCAAACAGCGGCAGCAGCTTGCTTCTTATGTTTTTACGCAGCTTGGTGACGAGTTGCACGCCTTCCTCCCAGAGTTGCTCAAAGAGCGGCTGAGAGATGTAGCCCCGGTCACCAAAGAGTTTTTCAAATAAGGAACGTGCCAGCTCTGGCGCCGGGTCACGATCATCGACATTACCTGCCGTTATTTTCACGCTCAGTAATTCCCCCTGGTCATTAATGATTAAGTGCAGCTTGAATCCATAAAACCAATCTACGCTGGTCTTTCCCCTGGCAGCAAACGCCGCCATTACTTTATGTGATCAGATGCGGCGATTGTGACATGCACTGATCCCGGTCGAATCAATGAAGCTCATCCCACTGCAGCGCCCAAAACGGCTGATCAGAAAACAGCTCAACGAACGGCACCAGCGTTACCTTGCAACAGCTCAACAAAACGATTGTAGCTCACCAACCCTGGAAAATAAGGCCGCTCATTCCTCAATACCTGATTCAGGTAATAGTCCTTAGTCCGGCAGCCGGGTAGATGAAACCCCACCACGATCGCCATGACTTCACTAAGACACAGTTCCCCTCGTCGCTGACGCGGCTTTAGCGAGGATTCCAGCAAGCGCTGCTCCCACCATGACTCAAACTCCTGGCAAAAGTCGTCTATCGCACAAAAAATCGCTATAGTATCCATCGGAACCTGACTCCTCTAGTGATGAAGCTCTTTCTTAAAATCGTTTCATCATAAGGAATTCGGATTCCTTTTACAGCCTTTGTTACGTCGAACTCACGTTGTAGTATTATGGTCCGCCAATAAAAAACTCGACATAATCGATAATTCCTGTATACTGCACGGTCTATTCAAATAGTAACCATCTTTTTAGATTCCATCGTTTCTGACCTCCTTTCAATTTTCCCTCTGTTTAGTCTGGAAATTGCGTAATACCACTGGTTAGCTGCGATGTTTTATTTCTGCGCCAGCGGTATTGGTAGCCTATGAGTTTTTGGTCTCAATCCCTGCTCGCGTATTTTTTACTTATACACATCAGGAAAACAACGTGTCTTTTGAAGATTTAAATTTACATCCCGCTATTATCAAAGCAATTAATGACTTAGGTTACACTACACCTACACCTATCCAACAACAAGCCATTCCAGAATTAATTCAGGGCCATGATGTCATGGCTTCAGCCCAAACGGGCACGGGCAAAACTGCTGCCTTCATGTTACCCGCACTTAATCGCCTAGCTACCCCTACAAAAGTAAGCGGCCGTGGGCCACGCATACTGGTATTAACGCCTACTCGTGAACTTGCTTTACAAGTTTCCGATGCCGCAAGCAAGTATGGCAAATACCTGACTCGCATCAAAGTCGTCAGTATTCTGGGTGGAATGTCTTATGTATTGCAAAACAAATTATTATCTCAACCAGTCGATATCTTGGTTGCAACACCTGGCCGCCTAATTGATCACATTCAGCGGGGTCGCATTGATTTCTCACGTCTGGAAATGCTGGTATTGGACGAAGCAGATCGTATGCTTGACATGGGATTCGTCCAAGATGTCGAAAGTATTGCCTCAGCTACACCATCAAGTCGTCAGACTTTATTATTTTCTGCCACACTTGACTCGACGATAGACAAAATTGCAGCGCGATTATTGAAATCCCCTAAACGTATTCAGGTAGCTTCGCATCGTACGAAGCTCGAAAATATCGAGCAGAGACTCCATTATGTAGATGATCTCTCTCATAAAAATAGATTGCTCGATCATTTACTCCGCGATCAATCACTTAAGCAAGCCATCGTTTTTACCGCAACCAAACGTGACGCAGACGATTTAGCTGACGATCTTGCAGCGCAAGGACATGAGGCTAGTGCACTTCATGGCGACATGAGTCAGCGTGAACGCACTCGCACCCTGACTAAATTGCGGAACGGCAGGCTTCGTATCCTGGTTGCTACCGATGTTGCGGCAAGAGGAATCGATGTTGCTGATATTACTCACGTTATTAATTTTGATTTACCCAAATTTGCCGAAGACTATGTACATCGTATCGGGCGAACAGGCCGCGCCGGCGCATCCGGCATTGCTGTCTCCTTTGCCTCTGGAAAAGATAGCATTAGCCTAAAAAGAATCGAACGTTTTACGGGACAGCGCTTTACGCCCTCTGTCATTCCGGGTATGGAACCAAAGTTCAAACATCGAATTGGGCAAAATGATGGAAAAGCCCAAAGGACTCCCCATGTTGCTCATAAACGTAATCGTTCTTGGGCATCGAATGAAAGAAATTCATTTAACTATGCTGATTCAAATAAAAACCATCCTCATAAATTTGATCGCGCAACCCCCAACGATAACAGGAAACGTTCCTCCTTTAAGCGTCCAAGTCAATTCAATGTAGGTATCCATGCTGAGCCGGGCAATTAATGCAATTCCACAGGCATAATCCTGTAAAAAGGGAAGATTGAGCAAACAGCTACGGCAGGTTGCTGCCGTAGCACAACATTCAATTACCCTCCGTTTACTTTATAACAAATTCAGGTATCTCATCTCTACTTCAAACATCGATTACCTTTCCTTTTTGATCTGCTTGATCAAATCTCTCTAGCAATCTTCGTTTTTTTAACATACGCAAAATCCAGTAAATAGCCAAGGCAGCAAGAAGATGTTTAAGTGTATGGCCACTCACAATCTGGCCAAAATGATAAATCTCCTCGTCCAACATTTCCGCGAGCTTAGCCAGACCATACAGAAAAATAACCATATAAATATCTGCTCCACGCGTATAGCGAGAGGGAAATAAAATTGCCAGTAAAACGATCAATAGTATCGAGAAAAACTGCACTGCAATATAAAAATTCAGGTTCCCAGCGCCTTGCTGTTCACTCCAGTACCAATAAACTACACTCGCCATCCCAATCATGACCAGCACCGGTAACCATTGTAATCCTTGTCTGATGTCAATACGCTCGGTCACGGTTGCCGCTAATAGGCCCATTACTCCCATCGCTATCGGTAATCGATCCCAAAATAACGTACTGTTTTCTGGCTCCCAATGATAATAAGCTGACCCCACACTCACCATGATGGCGCTTAGAAACACGATCAGGTATGGCCAGCATTCTGCCAATACAGTAAAAGTTTTTTGTGAGGGCAGCACCCTCACCCGCCTAAGAAACACTAAACCTACTATCCCAACCAACAAAAAAATCAGATTTGAAGCAACATTGAGAAAATTAGGTACACCCAGAAATGAACGCTGATCGATAAGCTCATGATACGAAAGAGGCTGGGGAATGGATGGCAAGATTGCAGCCGCCACTAACGCAATGATGAAAAGCATCATCAGAATATAAAATCTCACCCTCATAATTTTCAATATCAGTTACAAAAGTGTTGTACATTGATACTTCTTTAACGCAATTGAGCCACCGCTTCTTCGACACGCCGCACCGCGATAATCTCCAGACCAGGGATAGCCTGCTTGGGTTGGTTGGCTTTAGGGATAATCGCTTTGACAAAACCTAATTTAGCCGCTTCTTTCAATCTCTCCTGACCACGCTGGACAGGGCGCACCTCTCCTGCCAAGCCGATTTCACCAAACACCACTATTTTTTCAGGCAGTGGCTTATTTTTCAGCGAAGAAACAATCGCAAGCACGACAGCCAAATCCGCTCCCGGTTCGGTTATTTTGACACCCCCAACCGCATTGATAAACACATCCTGATCAAAGCAGGGAATGCCTGCGTGTCGATGCAACACCGCCAGCAGCATCGCTAGGCGGTTTTGCTCCAGTCCTACACTTAATCGCCTTGGATTAGGCGCATGCGCCTCATCCACCAATGCTTGGATCTCCACCAATAATGGGCGCGTCCCCTCTTGTGTCACCATCACACAAGCACCGGGTACTTGCTCATCGTGATGGGAAAGAAACAAAGCCGAGGGATTGCTTACTTCACGTAGACCTTTCTCAGTCATTGCGAAAACACCTAACTCATTGACTGCACCAAAGCGGTTCTTGAATGCCCGAATCAAGCGAAAGCTGGAATGAGTATCCCCTTCAAAGTACAGCACGGTATCGACCATATGTTCGAGCACACGTGGCCCAGCGAGCGCACCTTCCTTGGTAACATGGCCAATCAGAATCATGCAGACTCCTTGAGCCTTGGCTAATCGTGTCAACTGAGCAGCGCATTCGCGAACTTGAGCGACTGATCCTGGCGCAGATTGCAGTGTCTCCGCATAAATTGTCTGGATCGAATCAATCACCGCTACTTCGGGTTGATGCTCAGCAAGCATCGTTTGAATGTTTTCCAGCTGAATCTCAGTCAACAGTTTGATTGCTGTCACATCCAGTGCCAAACGTTTAGCCCGCATCGCAACTTGTTGTGCCGATTCCTCACCGCTAACATACAATACCTGATGCCTGGCCGACATGGCTGATAGCGCCTGCAATAACAACGTGGATTTACCAATACCTGGATCGCCTCCAAGCAGAACGACCCCCCCCCGCACTAACCCCCCCCCCAACACCCGATCAAATTCGATCATGCCTGTCGAATAACGGGGGAATTCCTGCGTTTCAATCTCATTTAAATTGTGCACCTGACTAAGCATGGTTGCAGGAATAAGACGAAAGCTATTTTTATCGAAACTCGTGTAACCTGTTTTCTCAGCAACCGCTTCCACAAGTGTATTCCATTCCCGGCAGTGCGGGCACTGGCCCTGCCACTTCAAGGTTTGGCCGCCACAAGCATTACAGAAATAGAGAGATTTAGACCTGACCATTGATTATTTGACAGCGCTATCTTGATCAAAAGCACTGGCTGATTGATTAGTCGTAAGTCTCTGCCTCGTAAAAAGGTTTTCCTTGCGCATCTTTCGTCGATAACACCGGCTCCTCATCGATTGGCCAATGAATGTTCAATATCGGATCGTTCCAGAGAATACAACGCTCATGCTCAGGTGCCCAGTAATCAGTTGTTTGATAAAGAAATTCTGCGAAAGCTGAGAGTACGACAAAACCATGGGCAAAACCTTCGGGAATCCAGAGCTGTTTCTTGTTTTCTGCGCTGAGAATTTCTCCTATCCATTGCCCAAACGTGGGAGAGGGTTTACGAAGATCTACTGCCACATCAAATACTTCACCGGCAATTACGCGCACCAATTTACCTTGAGACTGCTTGATTTGATAATGCAATCCGCGCAAAACATGTTTCATGGAACTTGAATGATTGCTTTGCACAAATGTGACGTTTCTACCGATCAAAGCGTTGAATTGTCGCTGATTATAGCTTTCATAGAAAAAACCTCGTCCATCACTGAATACTCGTGGTTCGATAAGATACACATCAGGTATCGCCAATTGGGTCACTTTCATATTCAATCAAGCTTCTCCTTATTACAGGCACCATCAATGTAAGCATGCTTGAGTATCTGCATCAAATACTGACCATAACTATTTTTATTTAGCAGATGCGCCAGCTTCTCCAATTGAACAGCATCAATCCACCCCTTTCGATAAGCAATTTCTTCTGGACAGGCTACTTTAAGCCCTTGCCGGTGTTCTATCGTTGCCACAAACTTACTCGCATCCAGCAATGATTCAAAGGTACCCGTATCGAGCCATGCATAGCCACGTCCCATAATTTCAACATTGAGATTATTTTGTGCCAGATAAAGCCGGTTGAGATCAGTAATTTCCAGCTCGTTCCGTGCTGAAGGCTTAAGGCTCTTTGCAAAATCAACCACCTGCTGATCATAAAAATACAATCCAGTCACAGCATAATTTGATTTAGGTTGCCTGGGCTTTTCCTCCAGATCAACCGCACGACCTTTTTGATCAAATTCAACCACACCATAACGTTCAGGATCATTGACATGATAGGCAAAAACACTCGCGCCTTGATCACGTATCATAGCGTTATCGAGCAAATCCTGGAAATCATGCCCATAAAAAATATTATCCCCCAGAATCAATGCGGAATTATCATTGGCAATAAATGATTCGCCAATGATAAAAGCCTGCGCCAATCCATCGGGCGATGGCTGGACAGCATAAGATAAACTCAGTCCCCAGTGCTCACCACTTCCCAGCAAGTGTTTAAAAAGCGGCGTATCCTGCGGTGTAGAAACGATGAGGATATCTCGAATACCCGCCAGCATCAGTGTGCTCAGTGGATAATAGATCATCGGTTTATCAAAAACCGGTAGTAGCTGCTTGGAAATCACCTGAGTAACGGGATATAGCCGTGTACCAGATCCACCCGCTAAAATGATGCCTTTTCTTCGGCAAGCAGCGGCCTGTGTCTGATTAACTGGATGTATTGGAGTAATTTTCATCATTTTATTTTTTGCATTAAATTTGAATGCTTCTATCAATCATTTAAATCAAACCTCATTCAAACGGAATATATAAATTTACCAATGATATTTCTCGTACTTATGAACGTGCATGATTTTTTTGTCATCTTTTCTTCTGCGAGATGCATCAATTGTATATTGATATTTAGATAAACTGGCTATGACCGAAATACAATTGTTCCGTCGCCTGATGACATGGATTGCTCCCTACTGGACAATGTTCGCTTTTGCTATCAGCAGTCTGATCGCCATTGCACTGACCACATCCCTATTACCATTACTCATCAAACAACTACTCGATAGCGTTCTGAATAGCAAAAACGACTTAGAAGGATTTCAGTTTACTCTACTGACAATACTCGGCTTATTAATTATACGTAGCATCGCAAGCTTTTCTAGTAGTTACACAATTAATTGGATAAGCGGAAAAGTCGGAATGGATCTTCGAGAAACACTGTTTGAGAAACTCTTGGCACTACCGGTTTCCTATCCTGAGCAGCATGATTCAGATAAGTTAAACGCTTATTTCTTTTCAAATATCGACCAAGTTACCGATGGCATCACTCAAATATTGGCCATTCTAGTAAAAGAGATATTCATAGTTATCGGATTATTGATAGTGATGTTCCGCGTAAACTGGGAATTCTCACTCATGGAGCTTTTAATCATGCTGGCTATCGGCTCAATCATGCAACTTGTCTCTCAAGAAAATGATTCAAATCAAAGAACACCCCACCCATCAATAGGTTCTCCTCTGCCCTCCCTAACGTCGATCAAGCACATCAAATCGATCAAACTCGATGGCAGTCAGTCACAAGAAAGCCAGCATTTTTGCAATTCAATTGAGCACCAAAGAAACCTTATCCTCAAGCAAGCAGTCATCAAAACGTTCAGTAAAACTATTGCCCTCATTATTATTACTACCCTCCTGGCGGCATTCTTTTTCCTGTTTAAGCAGCAGCTCAATCTTCACATGATGACGGCCGGAGATACAGGAGCCATGATCATAGCGGCACTGATGCTTGTTGTTCCTATAAGACGTTTACTGAACATGCAGTTATCTTTACAAAACAGGTTTCAAGTGATCCACCATATCGATTCACTCCTCACGCAGCAAAACGAATCAGATTCAGGTAGCGTCGAGATAGCCCGCACACGCGGTCAGCTTCGGTTTGAAGAGGTCAGTGTTTATAACTATTCACAAACCTGTCCTCCCCTCTTCAACCTCACATTGACTATACAGCCTAGTGAAATCGTTGCGTTGGCAAGCTCCAGCGATGGTCAGGAAAGAACGTTGATTGATCTCATTGCACGTTTCATTCACCCGTCAGAGGGAAGGATATTGCTGGACAATATCGACATCGCCACGATAAAACTAACTGACTTGCGGGCAAACATTGCATGGTTAACGCCAGATACCAAGCTTCTAAACGATACCATCGCAGCCAATATCGCATATGGCACAACGCGCTGCGCGACGGAGGCCAGCATTATAAAAGTTGCACGCACTTGCCATGTTACGAAATTTGCGCGTGGAATGCCTTATGGACTGCAAACCAGAATCGACACAAAAGATATTGAGCTCTCGGAGAATCAGCGCCAATGTATCTTGATCGCCCGAGCATTACTTAAAAATCCAGCGATTGTCATCATTGATGAAACCACGGCCGTGTTCAATACTCATTGCGCTTTGGTAGACGATGCACTTGATAACCTAATAAGACACCGAACCACTCTGATTATTTCCCCTCGAGCAACCATGCTTGAGAAAGCGCATCGAATCCTCGAGCTGGCATAGACGGAATGACTGGATTACAGAAAAATACTTTCTTACGGATATGCTTAATGCCACGAAACGGGTAAATAAATGGCTTTCAATCTTAATAATGCTCAACCAGAACGAACAACATTTGTTCCTTACCAGCTCGATATACATCAGCAATGGCGCAAACAAGGCACTCCAACACTTTCTACTATAAGTGGATATCCTGACAATATCCGGAAAATATGGCAACAGTGGATAACAAACCATACGCTAACAACAGCAACTTGGTCACCTGATACATCTCAATCATTATCCACATGTTGGCTAGAAGCGCTGCTTGCAAAACAAACATTACGGAGGCATCTTTTAGAATATCTAGCAGTAATCCATAAATGTACAACAGAGCATATTCTTCACCGATTGATTGGAAAAACTCGTTATGAACTAGATATATTTCAACGAAATTTACCTATAAATCTTTCCACGGCTGGTGACGTTCTATTGCGCTGGTTTATTGAGCTGATTGCACGAGAACAGGAAATCACCCCTCTTTTTGTCCCGGAACTAGTGAAAATCTTAAATGTGCAAAATGGACAAGATAGTCAAAATGACCTGGCAGTATTTACAGAATTCTTTCCCCTCGAAATTCTTCCTGCACTGCTGATTGAAATCACTAACTGCAATCATCTCAACTCTCCTTCAATTCGCTCCATAATTCAGCTTATTGAGTCCCTGCCGAAACTTCCAGTTGCCCTATCAGTTCCACCTGATACCTTGGCGCACTATTTTTCGAGTACAGCCGAGTCTAGAATCAAAACGATGCTGCACACAGGTCTGATTGCTATAAATCAGCAAGACAGTCTAAAAATCAATCTCCCACCTGAAACAACCTGTTTTCTGCAACAGTATCACGCATCGACGCAATTAATTGATGAAGCTAAATCGCTGCTTCGAGTACCCTCTGAAGCGCCCATTGATTGTTCAAATGCCCGGAGCCAAGCCGAACTGTTTCTGTTTAATGTACTGGAACTGGTGCCGGATACCCATGGTATCTTCAAGCTTAATACCAAAATGCCGTTTACATTTGGCAATCAAGCTATGGAAATCGATTTATACGCACATAAAGAACGGATCGCTATAGAAATCGATGGTTATTATCATTTTCAGGAACTGGAGACATGGCGCAGAGACCGCCGCAAAGATCTTGCGTTGCAAATACAAGGAATTCTGGTGCTTCGTTTTTTGGCAGAAGATGTGGTCACTAGACTAGAAGAAATTCTCAACACGATACGGTTTACCCTACGGTCCGGTCGAAAAGAAGACAAATTCAAGGATAACTAAAATGAATTTTGTAAAGCCAATACAACTACAAGAGCTGATATTAATTCGCTTAGCCACATCACCTGATAAAGGACTCGCTATCAGCGAATTACGAAAATCACTCAATCCGTTGTTTGCCAGTCCTCCTTCCATAGATAAATGGTCAAATCAACTAACACGGCTAGTTGAGCAAAATTTGTCACAAAAAATGAATCGGGCTCGGTATTGCATCACCACATTAGGCATGAAATCGGCTTTACAGATTCTGAGAATACTTCCTTCCTCTAACATGATCTACTGGGCAGCCCTGAAAAACTGTTATTTGCTTCCCCTTGCACTCGGACTACCAGCGCCTTCAAATGATCGCGACCGTCATCGTATATCCAGCGCGAACGGACTTCGAGCTCAGGTACTGGCTCAAGTTTACCAACTACCGATAGGACCCTACCCAACTCTGGTTGAGGCACGAGATTATCTGCTCTGGCAACAATTAACTGACCCTCAAGTTTCCGTAATCCTGAGAAATCGGTTATCTACTTCAGATCCCCAACCGTTCACTCAAAATAACCTCATGACATTGCTGCTGAATACCTTGCTAGACTCAACACGAGAACTATCGTGGGAATCTGCACTCAGGCAGCTTGTCGCGAAAGCAACTCATGCCCGACGCACAGATCCTGAAGAAATACGGCTGGCTATTTTCAAAGCAGCTACTACTGAATCTTCTCTATCTACCCTCAAACAACCAGCTGATCTAGAAGCATTTGCCACACAAATAATGGAATCGGCAAACCGCTGCCAGACTGGTAGATTCGGTAAAAATAAAATATTCATCTCTCACGTTTGGAAGCAAATGGGTATCGATAGTAAGCAATCTGGACTGGATTTCAATAAATTTAAGCAACTACTCACACTAGCTAATAACAAAGGGCTAATTAATTTAAGTCGTGCTGATCTAGCTCAAGCTATGAACCAAGAAGATGTGACCGCTTCAGAAACTCACTATTTGACAGCAACATTTCATTTTATACGATTGGAGTCAAATAATGTCTGAGAAGCTAAAAGATAAGCGATTTGATATTTTTTGCTCGCCTATTAAGTTAGATTTATTTCACTCTATCACTCACCATAATCAGATATGGCGGCCAGATTTATATGATGTGAAAATAATACATCGGGAAAGCCGGGAATGCTTTGAGCATTTGTTAAATCGAGTGCATTCTCAGACAAAATCTAACTCAGGCAGAATTCTGCTATTGCTAGGTGAATCGGGAGCAGGCAAGACACATTTGATGCGTGCATTTCGTAATCATACTCATGAGCACGGGTTAGGTTATTTTGTTTACATGCAAGCGAATCCCAACATATCCAAATATGAGCACTATGCCCTTCATCAAGCTGTTGACTCTTTGGATAAGCCTTATTACCAGTTAAATGGAGATTTGAATGGATTTTTGCGTCTATCCAATGCGTTGATCGAGCAAGATGCTATTCCTAAAAATAAAATTCAACACTTACGCAATAGCGAGCTGAGTCAAGAAAATCTAGCAATTTTGATTTCAGAAATTGCAGATATCATTATTAATCAATTTTGCGGACAAGATCTTGATTTGATCCGAGCATTACTTTACTTACAATGTGATAATGCAGCCATTCATGCTAGAGTTTTCAAATATCTCCGCTGTGAACACCTCGTTGAATATAATAGTAAAGTACTGGGTGGCCTCTCATCTCAAGATAATCCATTGAACATGCGGAAGCACTGGCCAAGTTAATGCTAGCCACTAATTCAGGAGCCTTTATCATTTGTCTTGATGAGCTTGAACGTATCCAGTTAGCAGAAGACGCTAAGGTTAAATTTCCTCTTGCAATAGACACATTGATTAAGCTAGCCGATAAAATTCCAAATTTTATCGGCGTAGTTGCTTGCCTGGTAGATTTTTATGAAACATTTAAAAATACTCTGCAGACTTCTCAGTTAGATCGAATTAGAAGTGATCCTCGCCCATCCACTCTTATTACCCAATGTAATCAGGAGGAAGTACAAGCAATAATAGAAATTCGTTTACAGGATCTATTCAACAATGAAGGAATTGAATTCGACAAAAATGATCCAATATGCCCATTTCCGCCAGAAACTCCAGAAAAATTGGCAGGTATGAATAGCCGTAAAGTTCTGGATTGGTGTCGCGAACAACGTGAACAATCAATGATAATAAGGCAGCACCCCAGGCTTCCTAATGACACCGAACCTACCGGTATTGAACCAATTGAAGAACCGGTAATTGATGCTCTTTGGAATAATCACCTGAATAGATCACATTCCGTTCCAGAAAACGAGTTTGAGTTACTGCAATTACTTGCAAGCTCTATTGAACATTGCACAAAAGAACTGAACTACTCACACCAACTTCAGTGCTTATGGCGTCAAGGATTTCTGGATATCGGCATTCAGGACGCCACGGGAAATACCAGCCAACAACTGACTATTGGGTTATGCCAGAAATCATCGCAAGGAGGCTCATTAGCCAAACAAATTGACCAATTGCAAGCGCAAGCGGGCGTACGCAAACCAATCGCCCTTCGCTCGACAGAATTTCCCTCCAATCCACAAACACAGATTGCTAAACGATTGGGAGAATTCATAGCTGTCGGCGGGAAAAAGATTGTGGTTTTTGATTCCGACTGGCGCACCATGGTCGCCATGACATCATTTCGCCCGGAATACGAAAACCACCCAAAATTTTTGGAATGGTTGCGAGCTGAGCAGCCATTGCTCAGTCTACCTTCGTTGCAACAGATCCTAAATATAGAGAATTCTGATCCTCCTCCGCTCCCTGATCCAGTGCTGCCGGTAATTCATCCAACTGACCCATCACTCCTACGAATTGGCTTCACGCAAGGATATCAGCCACGCCCCTACGAAATCAATCGTGCTGAATTGGTTCGTCATGCGGCTTTTCTTGGCAGCCCCGGCAGCGGGAAAACCACATTGGCCCTGAATATCATTGAGCAATTATTGTTACAAGGCATACCTGCAATTTTATTGGATAGGAAAGGCGATTTATGCAATTACGCCCAGGAAGCGGCGTGGCAGACTCCAATAGCAGACTCTGAACGCGCCAAGATGCGTGATAAGCTCCATGCCAAAACTGAAATCGTCATCTATACGCCTGGCACGATAGAAGGTCAGGGGCGCGCTTTGAATATTCCTATCGCACCCAATGGACTGGGGCAACTTCCCAGTGGAGAACGCCAGCAATTAGCCAATCATGCTGCCTTTGCACTGGGCAAAATCATGGGCTACAGAGATTCAGGGCAAGATAAATCCCGTACTGCTATCCTTGGACAAGCAATTGCGCTTTTGAGCGAATTGCAGCCTGACCAAGCTTTATCACTCGATTCGTTGATGAATTTCATTGATAGCGAAGATTCGCTATTACTCAACGCAATTGGTAAGCTTGACTCAAAATTATTCAAGAAACTGGTCGAAAATCTGCAAACATTAAGTTTGACAAATGGCAATCTGTTTTCCCAATATGGAGAATCTCTGACCGCACAAAGTTTGCTCGGGCTTTCGCCTGACACATACACAGGTAAAACCCGTCTAAGCATTATCAACACGGCTTTTCTCGGCAATGATGAAAATATATTATTTTGGGTCGCACAATTTTTGCTAGAAATCAACCGTTATGCAAAAAAATCCCCCAGCGACAAACTCCAGGCAGTCATCCTATTCGACGAGGCTGATCTTTATCTTCCAGCCCAATCCAAACCGGCTACCAAAGACCCGCTGGAAAACTTACTCAGACGAGCACGCTCGGCAGGTTTAGGACTTATGCTTGCCACTCAAAGCCCAGGAGATCTGGATTATAAATCCCGCGATCAGATTTCTTCCTGGTTTATTGGACGGGTCACGCAAAACACGGCTCTTGATAAATTACGCCCTTTGCTCAGCGAAGTGAAAAACGACATTACTAATAAACTTCCCAATCAGACGACTGGAGAATTTTATGCTATTCATAATGGTGAAGTTAGTAGCTTCAAGGCTGATCTTTCTTTAATTCAAACCAAGCAGGTATCATCGGATGAGATATTAAGGTCAGCAAGCAATAAAACGGAAAACTCGCCCCTGTCTCGTTTTAAGACTTTCCTTTTTGGCTGAGAATTATGCGTAAACAAGATAGCTTGCGTATATCCATCCACTCAAAATAATAGAATCAGATGATCAAAGCTGCGGCAACACGCCGGCCTTCTGCTGACAAAATATTGTAGGTTCGGCAGGTCGCATGCGTATCCATCACTTCCAATCCGATTCCTGAAGCAACCATCGCCTTCATCAATTGCAGATCAGGAAAGCGTAGCGTTGCGCCCGTTCCGAGTAGAACGATTTCTGGTTGAAAAGAAAGCAAGCAATCAAAATGGGCTGCTTTCAACTGCGCTACACTTTCGACTTGCCAGTTTTCGATGATATGGTCTGGTAAGACGATCAAATTACGCTCATAGCGCACTTGATTAATCGCCACATAGCCTTCTCCATAACCTGAAAAAACATTTAACCCATCATGCCCGGAAAGATGCAACTTCAATGTAAAACCTCCTGCATATTCATCAATACTCCCCCATTCTTTACATATAGAATATATTAAAGAATAACTTTTCAGTTTATCGCGTTATAGAACAGGTTGCGCAGCAAATATTTATAAATAAGATTATTTAAACTGTTTTTTGTTTTACTTTTTTGCAAAAAAACATGGGTCGGGTAACATTGCATTCCCTTTATTTTTTAATTATCTATTCATTACACGGTAGTTTTTCATATTCATCATGCAACCCATCACAAAATCCAGCAAGCTTGCTAACGTCTGTTATGACATTCGAGGCCCTGTTCTCGATCGTGCCAGACAAATGGAAGAGGAAGGTCACCACATTATCAAACTCAATATCGGTAACCCCGCTTCATTCGGTTTTGAGGCACCCGAGGAAATTTTACAGGACGTGATCCGGAATCTATCCGCTGCTTCTGGCTATTGTGATTCAAAAGGTCTATTTGCTGCACGCAAGGCCATTATGCATTACACACAGGAAAAACGTATTCCTAATGTGCAAATGGATGATATTTATATTGGCAATGGCGTTTCGGAGTTGATCATGCTTGCCATGCAGGCGCTCCTGGAAAACAACGATGAGGTGCTCATACCCGCGCCCGATTATCCCTTGTGGACAGCAGCCGTGTCGTTAGCGGGCGGGGTCGCACGTCATTATATTTGCGACGAACAATCTGACTGGTTACCGGATCTGGAGGATATTCGTGCTAAAATCACACCCAGAACACGCGCCATCGTCATCATCAATCCCAATAATCCAACAGGTGCGCTGTATCCAGTTGGTTTATTGCTTGAAATCATAGAAATTGCCCGCCAGCATCACCTAATCGTTTATGCGGATGAGATCTACGACAAAATACTTTACGATCAGGCAACGCACACTTCAGCGGCCTCACTGGCTGATGATGTTTTATTTGTGACTTTCAATGGTTTGTCAAAGAATTACCGGGCGGCTGGTTTCCGTTCGGGTTGGGCAGTAGTATCAGGTAATAAGCAGCGTGCGCATGATTATATCGCGGGTTTAAACATGCTCGCTTCGATGCGTTTGTGCGCCAATGTACCCGCACAATTCGGTATCCAAACTGCATTAGGAGGTTATCAGAGTATATTCGATCTGACGATGCCGACCGGGCGACTCAAGCGGCAGCGCGATCTTGCCTGGAAGTTGTTGACCGATATTCCAGGCGTTACCTGCTATCGGCCTCAATCAGCATTGTATCTATTTCCACACCTGGATCCGAAGTTTTATCCTATCCAGGATGATGAGCAATTCGCGCTCGATCTGCTGCTGGAAGAGAAAGTGCTGGTAGTGCAGGGAACCGGTTTCAATTGGCCCTATCCCGATCATTTTCGTGTGGTATTTTTACCCAACAGCGATGATCTGACTGAAGCAATCAGTCGCATCGCTCGTTACTTGGATCGCTATCGTAAACGTCATGGCACATACTCAGTGTAATGCCATAGCAGATGGCATTGACTATCCATAGCCCAGAAACGATGGAAAACCCATAATTTTATTTATTTTGTAACGTTTTTTATTTATTTTAAAGATTACAACATGAAACCCATTAACGTTGGTTTATTAGGAATCGGTACTGTTGGTGGTGGTACCTATACAGTTTTGAAGCGCAACCAGGAAGAAATTGCCCGCCGTATCGGCCGCAATATCGTGATCCGCATCATCGCTGACCGCGATATCGAAAAAGCACGTCGTTTGACCAATGACAGCATCACGGTGACTGCTGATGCATTTGAAGTTGTCTCACATCCCGACATTGATATTGTAATCGAATTGATTGGTGGACTGACTGTTGCTAAAGAGCTGATACTCCAGGCAATTGCCAACGGCAAACATGTGATTACGGCCAATAAAGCCCTGTTGGCGTCACATGGCAGTGAGATTTTTGCAGCCGCCCAGCAAAAAGGAGTGATTGTTGCTTTTGAGGCTGCCGTTGCAGGAGGGATTCCCATCATCAAGGCATTGCGAGAGGGATTGACTGCCAATCGCATAGAATGGATTGCGGGCATCATCAATGGCACCAGTAATTTTATTTTGTCGGAGATGCGCGAAAAAGGACTCGCATTCGATACGGTATTGGCCCACGCGCAAGAACTCGGCTACGCTGAAGCAGATCCTACCTACGATATCGAAGGAATCGATGCTGCCCATAAAATAACCATTATGGCAGCTATCGCTTTTGGCATCCCAGTCAGGTTCGATAAAGCCTATATTGAAGGTATTACCCAACTCAGTAATGATGATATCCGCTACGCTGAGGAACTGGGTTATCGCATCAAGCTTCTCGGTATTACCAAGCGCGTTGCGAAGGGTATCGAATTACGTGTGCACCCTACACTTATTCCCGTTAAAAGGTTGATTGCCAATGTGGAAGGCGTGATGAACGCGATAGTGGTCAAAGGCGATGCCGTTGGCCCGACGCTTTACTACGGTGCAGGCGCGGGAGCAGAGCCAACGGCCAGTTCGGTCATTGCTGACATGATCGATGTGGCACGTCTGCTCACTGCCGATCCTGAACATCGCGTACCCTACCTCGCATTTCCGTCGGATTTACTGTCAGATATACCGATCGTACCGATGGAAGATGTCGAAACAGCATACTATCTTCGCTTACAGGTCATGGATAAACCTGGTGTTCTTGCTGATATCACACGCATCCTGGCTGATTCAGGGATTTCCATCAATGCCATGGTGCAGAAAGAGCATACTGAGGAAGAAGATAAAGTTAATATCATCATGCTGACCCATACAACGATAGAAAAAAATATCAACACCGCAATAGATAAAATTGAGAAACTACCTGTCATGGCAGGAAAGATAGTTCGTATCCGTCTGGAAGAATTAAGCAAATAAAGGATAATGCAAATTTGAGTTGACTCAGTGAGTGAGTTTGCACTGACTGAGATTCAGCCGAATTCTTTTCAAAAGCAATCTAGAGTAAAAGCTTATTTCTCCTCCTCTCTCATTACTTCGATCAAAATACTATGCGTTACATCTCTACTCGCGGCGGTATGTCGCCAAGAACTTTTACTGAAATACTGCTTAGCGGCCTAGCGCCGGATGGGGGGCTCGCTGTACCAGAAGTTTACCCGAGAATTAGTCCGTCTGAGCTTGAAACATGGCGTCATCTTGATTATCAGGCGCTTGCATTTGAAATACTCTCTCGTTTCATGGATGACATTCCTGCAAATGATTTGCGCAGCCTAATAGCGCGCACTTACACAGCCGAAGCATTTGGCAGCGCAGACATTACTCCCGTTAAAACCCTTGAACCCGGTTTGCACATTCTGTGCCTGTCTAATGGACCAACCTTGGCATTCAAGGATATCGCCATGCAATTACTGGGAAATCTGTTTGAACATACGTTAGCCAAGACAAATAATGAGCTGAATATTCTCGGAGCAACTTCCGGTGATACTGGCTCAAGCGCTGAGTATGCCATGCGAGGCAAACGTGGTGTCCGCGTATTCATGCTTTCACCGTTTGGCAAAATGAGTCGCTTCCAGACCGCGCAAATGTTTTCCTTACAAGATGAAAATATTTTCAATATCGCTATCCGTGGTGTTTTTGATGACTGCCAGGATATTGTCAAGGCGGTCAGTAATGATCATGCTTTCAAACAAAAATACCATATCGGCACGGTCAATTCGATCAACTGGGCGCGCATAGCCGCACAGATTGTTTATTATTTTAAAGGGTATTTTGCAGTTACCCAATCAAATGATGAACAAGTATCCTTTTCTGTGCCATCGGGAAATTTTGGTAACATTTTTGCTGGCCACGTAGCACGCATGATGGGGCTGCCAATCAAGCAGCTGATTCTGGCTACTAACGAAAATGACGTTTTAGATGAATTTTTCCGTACGGGTCTATATCGGCCACGCACCTCCTCTGAAACACACCACACGAGCAGCCCCTCGATGGATATCTCCAAGGCGTCAAACTTTGAGAGATTTATCTTTGATCTGACCGAGCGCAATGCTATGCGGATTAAGGAATTGTGGCAATCTATTGATAAAGGAAATGCTTTCGATCTATTTGGAACGGCTCTGTGGGTGAAAGCAAAAGATTTTGGCTTCGTTTCCGGAACCAGTCATCATGCCGCACGTATTGATATGATCCACAAACTCTATCATGAATACAAAGTTCTGGTTGACACTCATACCGCAGATGGAGTAAAAGTTGGACTTGAGTATCGCGAGCCGGGTGTTCCGCTTATTTGCCTGGAAACTGCGCTACCCACTAAATTTGCCGAAAGTATCAAGGAAGCTGTGGGATTTGAGCCCACACGGCCCGCAGGCTTTGAAAATCTGGAAGACCTCCCTCAACGCTTTGAGGTGATGGATAACAATGTGGATGCAATCAAGACATTCATCTCCCAAAAGATTGAACAGATTTAATAATTAGGTATCGTCCTAAACCACATCAGTCCTTTCAGCTGTATCGGTAATTAACATCGCCCTGCACCTGCTATCTTTATCGGCGGATATTAATTGTTCAGAAACAGAGGAGCTTTAATCATGCGATTCTCAATTAGCCGCTATGATCCTGATAAGGATGACAAACCATACATGCAGGATTACGATATTGAACTAGAGTCAACCGATAAAATGTTATTGGACGCCTTGATCCGCATCAAATCCAAGGATGACAGCCTTAGTTTGCGTCGTTCCTGCCGGGAAGGTGTATGTGGTTCCGACGCGATGAACATCAATGGGCGTAATGGATTGGCCTGTATCACACCGATTGCCAGCCTGAAGGAGCCGATAGAAATCCGTCCCCTACCCGGACTGCCGATCATTCGCGATTTGATCGTGGATATGACACAATTTTTTAAACAATATCACTCGATCAAACCTTATTTGATCAATAATGATCCTCCCCCAGAAACCGAGCGATTGCAATCACCCGAAGAAAGGGCCGAACTGGATGGGCTTTATGAATGTATCCTGTGCGCCTGCTGCTCCACAGCATGCCCCTCGTTCTGGTGGAATCCTGACAAATACGTCGGTCCTGCCGGCTTGCTGCAAGCTTACCGTTTTCTGGCCGATAGCCGCGATCAAGCTACATCTGAACGGCTGGATTATCTAGAAGATCCCTATCGACTGTTTCGCTGCCACTCCATCATGAACTGTGTGGATGTTTGCCCGAAAGGATTACATCCAATGAGCGCGATTAGTAAAATAAAAAATTTGTTGGTGAAAAAAACGGTATGAAACAGCAAGAACGCCTCCGCTGGCGTTGCCGGCGTGGCTTGCTGGAACTGGACATCCTGTTGCAGCGCTTTCTGGATAAACACTATGCGCAATTGGATGAAGTGCAGTTAAAAACGTTTGAAACATTGCTGTCACTCCCTGATAATGATCTGTGGGATATAATTTCCTCCAAAAAGGAAGTAGCAAGCGAAAACTTGAAGCCATTGTTAAAGCTTCTTCAGCAAAGTTAGGCAAACCAACCTAATGCTCCTTGATATACAAAAACGTGTAGATCCTCTAACCATGGAGATAGATATGTCTGAACAACGTACAGCAACCCTGCTGCTTGGCAAGAATAGAGAATCGATTGAGCTCCCGATTGTGTCGGGAAATATGGGACCGGATACGATTGATATTCGTACGCTCTATGCCAAGAGCGGTATGTTCACCTATGACCCTGGTTTTGTTTCCACTGCAAGTACTAAATCCGCCATCACATTTATTGATGGTGATAAAGGGGTTCTTCTCTATCGCGGCTACCCTATTGAACAGCTAGCAGTGCAATGCGACTTCATGGAAGTCTGCTATTTGCTACTTAATGGAGAATTACCCTCCGAAGAGCAAAAAACTCAATTTGTTCATGCTATTAAAAATCATACAATGTTGCATGAACAACTGGTCAAATTTTATACGGGGTTTCGAAGAGATGCTCACCCTATGGCGGTCATGGTAGGAGTAGTGGGCGCCTTGTCAGCCTTCTACCATGAAGCGATGGATATCTCAGATGCGGTTCATCGTGAACAATCAGCCTTTCGTTTGATCGCCAAACTGCCCACTATTGCAGCAATAACCTATAAATACAATATAGGACAACCCTTCATTTATCCACGCAACGATTTAAGCTATACCGCAAACTTCCTGCACATGATGTTTGCTACCCCAGCCGAAAATTATGCTCCCAATCCGATTATCGTAAAAGCATTAGATCGTATTCTAATTCTTCATGCCGATCATGAGCAAAATGCCTCAACCTCCACTGTACGTCTGGCAGGCTCCAGTGGTGCAAATCCGTTTGCATGTATTTCTGCTGGTATCGCCTGTTTATGGGGACCTGCGCACGGAGGCGCAAATGAAGCATGCCTTAATATGCTGGAAGAAATTGGCGATGTTTCGCGTATCAATGAATATATCAAACGAGCGAAAGACAAGAATGATCCTTTCCGGTTGATGGGATTCGGTCATCGGGTATACAAAAATTTTGACCCACGCGCAAAGCTTATGCGTGAAACCTGCCATGAAGTGTTGAACGAAATGGGGCTACACAATGATCGCCTTTTCAAACTTGCATTGGAGCTGGAGAGAATCGCATTGGAAGATGATTATTTCATCACAAAAAAACTTTATCCTAATGTCGATTTTTACTCCGGCATCATCCAGCACGCTTTGGGTATACCGACTTCTATGTTTACCGCAATTTTTGCGATGGCCCGTACAGTTGGCTGGGTTGCTCAATGGAATGAAATGATCGCTGATCCCGATCAAAAAATAGGACGTCCCCGTCAGCTTTATATTGGAGTTCCACAGAGAAACATACCATCGAAAGAAACTGACAAATAGTAAAATCACTTTAAATCCCAGAAATAAATTTAATGTGCAAAAATGTAAGGATCATAAAATTGGGCTGATATCATTAGAATATAGGCCGATCAGCAAGTAGAATGGATCGTGTTGTGCAGGCACTTTTTCTATTTTAATGTGTTGTCATCTTTTTAAATCAAATGAGTCCGGTCATGATGAAACAACTCCTTGAGAACTCAGCCCTATTTGGCGCTAATGCTCCTTTTATCGAAGATCTCTATGAAAAATATCTCAAGAACCCGGACTCGATAGCCGCAGAATGGCGTAGTTATTTTGATTCACTGCAACAGACTCTGACGATAACTACTCGAGATATCCCTCATACCCCCATCATTGAATCATTCGTGCAGACTGCACGATCTCCTTCTTCAGAGAAGAATCTAGCGCAGCTCCAAAAAAGTGCTATTCCGTCAATTCGAGATGAATCCAAGGAACGCAAACAAATAGCTGTTTTGCAGCTTATCAACATGTACCGCTTTCTCGGTGTACGTTTGGCCCATCTTGATCCGCTCAACCATCAGCAAGTATCGGATGTTCCAGAGCTCGATCCAGCTTTTTATGAATTGACTGAAGCCGATATGGAAACAGTCTTTAATACGGGTTCATTGGTAGGTCAAGAACACGCTTCATTGCAGGAAATTTTACAGATACTCCGGCAAACATACTGCGGCACGATTGGTGCAGAATATATGTACCTTACTGATTTAAAGCAGAAACGCTGGATACAGAATCGCCTGGAGGGTCCGCGCTCCCAACCCAACCTTACTGCTGATTACAAACGGCATATCCTTGAGCGCCTTACCGCCGCAGAAGGTCTGGAAAAATACCTCCATACCCGCTATGTCGGACAAAAGCGTTTTTCCGGCGAAGGAAATGAAAGTTTGATTCCTTTATTGGATAAATTGCTGCAGCACGCTGGAGAAATAGGCGTGCAAGAGATCATCATTGGCATGGCACATCGAGGCAGACTTAATGTACTCGTCAACACGTTAGGTAAAATGCCCTCAGATTTGTTCCTGGAATTCGAGGGAAAAAAAGTGCAAACGTTGACTGCAGGCGATGTCAAATATCACCAGGGTTTCTCCTCCGCTGTCATGACACCGGGAGGGATCGTATATCTTGCGCTCGCGTTTAATCCATCCCACCTTGAAATCGTTAATCCTGTAGTAGAAGGCTCTGTTCTTGCCCGTCAACATCGTTTACATGATAAAAATGGAGAGTTAGTCATTCCTATTCTGTTACATGGCGATGCAGCCTTTTCAGGGCAGGGGGTGGTGATGGAAACATTAAATTTGTCGCAAACACGCGGTTATGGCACAGGAGGAACCGTCCATATCATTATTAACAACCAGATCGGCTTTACCACCTCCGATCCCCGTGACAGCCGATCCACGCTTTATTGTACCGATGTGGCAAAAATGATCGAGGCCCCTATTTTCCATGTCAATGGTGACGATCCTGAGGCTGTGGTCATGGTGACAGAAATTGCTTTGGACTTTCGCATGCAGTTTCACAAGGATGTCGTGATTGATTTGGTTTGTTTTCGCAAGCAAGGTCATAATGAGCAGGACGAGCCGATGGTCACACAGCCATCAATGTACCGGATCATTAATAAACATCCGGGGACACGCAAGTTTTACGCGGATAAGCTGGAAGCAGCAGGCATTATCGAAGTCACTGAGACAGAGGCTATGGTCAAAGCCTATTATGACGCAATGGACGCGGGTCACAATCCCAATAAAACCATCCTCTACGACTATAAATCGCCTCACTCGGTCAATTGGGTGCCCTTCCTGAATCCCTGCAAATGGAATCAACCGGTAAAAACAGGAATACCCATTGATGAATTAAAGCACTTGGTGGAACGGCTCACTGATATTCCGGCAACCTTTAAATTGCATCCGAGGGTTGAAAAGATCATTGCCGATCGGCGTGAAATGGGAAAAGGAAACTTGCCACTGGATTGGGGAATGGCTGAAAATCTAGCTTATGCCTCGCTTTTGAAAGAAGGCTATCCAATTCGTTTTTCCGGACAAGATAGTGGACGAGGCACATTCTTTCATCGTCATGCCGTGTTGCATGACCAAAATCGCGTACAGGAGCAACGGGAAGATGGCACCTATGTGCCCCTCCGCTATATTGCAGCTAAGCAGTCTGACTTCACCATTATCGATTCAATGCTCTCGGAAGAAGCAGTGTTAGGCTTTGAGTATGGCTATGCAACGGCACAACCGAATGGACTTGTCATCTGGGAAGCACAGTTTGGTGACTTTGCTAATGGCGCGCAAGTTGTAATTGACCAGTTTATCACCTCGGGTGAGGCTAAATGGGGACGTTTATGCGGATTGGTCATGATGCTTCCACATGGCTATGAGGGGCAAGGACCTGAGCATTCATCAGCTCGATTAGAGCGATTTTTGCAATTATGCGCGGAATATAATATTCAGGTATGCATCCCCTCCACGCCTGCACAGATCTTTCATTTGTTGCGGCGACAGATGATTCGTCCGATTCGCAAACCGCTTATTATCATGATGCCCAAAAGCATGCTAAGGCATAAAGAATCAGTATCGTCACTAGAAGATCTCGCTCATGGTCAATTTCGAGCCGTCATCCCTGAAGTAGAGAATCTCGATACTGATAAAATAAAACGAATCATTACCTGTAGCGGAAAAATATATTATGAGCTATCTGCCTATCGCCGTAAGCAAGGCATTACAGACATGGCCATTATCCGGCTCGAGCAACTCTATCCCTTTCCACACGAAAACTTTCAGGCAGAAATAGATCGTTACCCCAATACTAAGGAAATTATCTGGTGTCAGGAAGAACCAGGCAACCAGGGAGCCTGGCACCGTATTCAGCACTACATCCTCAGGCATAAACGACCCGAACAGATTCTTGGCTACGCTTTACGTCCATCATCAGCCTCACCTTCAGTAGGTTATCTGGCATTGGATAGATTTCAGCAAAATGAACTAATTGAAGCGGCATTCCGGGATAAAATTTAAAAAGGAAACGATTATGTTAATCGAAGTCAAAGTACCTCAATTGTCTGAATCAGTTGCTGAAGCCACTTTAGTTTCCTGGCACAAACAACAAGGTGAGCTTGTCAATCGTGGTGAAAATCTTGTTGATATTGAAACTGACAAAGTTGTACTTGAGCTACCTGCTCCCAAAGGAGGCATCCTGGCCGAAATCATTAAAGGTGATGGCGCCACAGTGGCGGGCGGCGAAGTGATTGCTAAAATAGAGACAGAAATGCATGATGTTAAAGTTCGTTCCGAGGCTGTCGCTATTTCTGAAACAAAACCCACCTTCACTGAGACGATAGTAAAAGAAACTGAACATGTAACATCCAGGCTGATGCCAGCAGCTAAGAAGGTTGCTGAAGAGAACAATCTCAGCCTGGATGAAATCAATGGTATCAGTGGCACAGGACGCGATGGTCGTATCATTAAGGAAGATATCCTGGCTTATCTCAAAAACAAAGCTATCGCTTCTCAAGCAAACACCGAACTGCCTGAGACACGTGCTATGACGGCTACCGGTAATCGACCCGAGCAACGCGTGCCTATGACCAGGCTACGAATGCGTATTGCTGAACGATTGATTCAATCCCAGACGACGGCAGCCATTCTGACGACCTTCAACGAAGTCAATATGCAAGCGATTATGGATTTACGAGTACGCTACAAAGATACGTTTGAAAAAGAACATGGCGTTAAACTCGGTTTCACCTCGTTCTTTGTCAAGGCGGCTGTTGCCGCACTGAAAAAATTTCCCATTATCAATGCTTCGGTAGATGGCAACGAAATCGTTTATCATGGGTATTACGACATCGGTATCGCTGTTGCAAGCCCGCGTGGACTGGTCGTGCCAATCATCCGTAATGCTGATCAATTATCACAGGCAGAAATAGAAAAGCAAATCGCTGATTTCGCCCAACGTGCGCAAAATGGTAAATTGACCCTCGAAGAATTGACTGGCGGCACCTTTTCCATTACCAATGGAGGTATCTTTGGATCGATGCTTTCCACACCTATCATTAATCCACCGCAAAGTGCGATTCTAGGTATTCATGCGACCAAGCAGCGCCCTGTTGTTGAGAATGGTCAAATCGTCATACGCCCTATCAATTATCTGGCGCTCTCTTATGATCATCGTATCATCGATGGCCGCGAAGCTGTCCTCTCGCTGGTCGCGATCAAGGAAGCACTGGAATATCCGGTCAGTCCGTTATTTGGGGGATGATGAGCAGGACTACTCAATAAATGATCTCAATACTCTTTGTTTGAAGGAAGGTAGATAGCAATTCAATCAGTATGTCATCTAGATGAACATGCCAGGCATCACCTAATTCTATCTCACAGATTGCATACTGATTTCGGTAAATGATCGACACAGGACAGTAGGAATAAAGGTGACTTTCTGCACCTTTACTTTTGGATAGACTATCTTGCCGGCAAGGTGTAAGTAACTCTTTGAGCCTCGCCACATTGACCAGATCGGATGCTATGGCTCCGTTAATCAGGAGCTTTATTTTCTTTGCATAGCGCGAACGGGCAATCGCAAGATTATAAAGCTTGTCAGCAGTAATGCGAAGCTCTCCATTGTTTCCCATAGCGTTGCTAATGGTGACCTCGGCAATCAGAAGTTGATCTTCTTTTAGCCAGTCACTGTGCATACGAAATAGTTCGTTATAAACTACCATCTCCACACGGGCATGGCCATCATCCAACACAATGATCGCCATCTTCCCCCGTCGCGTCATCTGGGTACGTACAGAATGAATCACACCGGCAATCAACTGATAATCACGTTGCGGACTTAACCGGTCCAGCCGGGTCCGCACAAATTGGTCAAGCTCTTTTGCATAGCTCGAAAAAGGATGTCCGCTGAAATAAAACCCCAACCCCAGCTTCTCATTCTGCAGCATTTCCTTTTCTGACCATTGGGGGACATTGACTAAGGCTGGGTGTTGCAAGCTATTTTCAATCTCCCCAAATAGGCTGGTCTGATGAATTGATAGACTACGTTGCTCGGCAAATTCAATCGCAATACCCACTGACGCTAGTAATCCTGCACGATTATGATCGTTCCCATCAAATGCACCGACACGAATGAGCGATTCCATAACACGGCGATTTACCACTCGCCGATCAACCCGGCAACAGAAATCAAATAAATCAATAAATGATCCACCTTGATTACGCGCTTCAATAATCGCCGAGATAGCTCCCTCGCCCGTTCCCTTCACGGCCCCCAAACCATATCGAATGGTTCGATCATCAATGGGGACAAAACGATATTCGGATAGATTGATATCCGGCGGTAAAATCATCAGTCGATTGGCCTGGCAATCTTCGTAAAACACATTAATTTTATCAGTATCATTCATTTCTGCCGACAAACATGCAGCCATAAACTCTGCAGGATAGTGTGTTTTAAGATAAGCTGTCTGGAAGGCAATTAAAGCATAAGCCGCTGCATGTGATTTGTTAAAACCGTAGCCCGCAAATTTTTCCATCAAATCAAAGAGCGTAATCGCATCCTGTTCGCCCAAACCATTCTTGATTGCACCCGCCACAAAAATGTCGCGTTGCTGCGCCATTTCCTCTACCTTTTTTTTGCCCATCGCACGCCGCAATAAATCAGCACCACCGAGGCTATAGCCGCCAATCACCTGAGCAATTTGCATCACTTGCTCCTGATAAATCATAACGCCATACGTTGGCCCGAGAATAGGCTCAAGTCGTGGATCCAGATATTCCACACGTTTACCGTGTTTACGCTCAATAAATTCAGGAATCAAATCCATTGGGCCTGGCCGGTAGAGTGCTACCAAGGCAATCAAATCTTCAAATCGATCAGGTCTCGCTTTCTGGAGCAGATCCTTCATGCCACGTGATTCAAATTGAAAGATTCCGACTGCATTGCCTTTTCTCATCAACGCATACGTCGCGGCATCCTCTAGAGGAATATGATTCAGAGAAAAATGTTGATTCAGTGATGGTGCCAGCTGTTCAGCCTGGAGGCCAGCATTCTCCCCCCCCTTTTCAAGGTATCGCTGCCGGATATCGCTGACTGCCCTGTCGAGAATAGTCAGGGTACGCAGCCCAAGAAAATCAAACTTAACCAGGCCGACTCTCTCGACATCATCCTTATCAAATTGACTGACTACTGAATCACCCGAATCTGCACAATATATCGGGCAAAAATCGGTAATTTTACCAGGGGCGATCAGCACACCTCCCGCATGCATCCCCACGTTACGAGTCAGTCCTTCCAGATGTTCCGCCAGCTCCAGCAAATTACGCACATCCTCTTCCTCTCGTGCACGCTGCTCCAGCTGAGGTTCGATAGCGCGCGCCTTTTTCAGCGTCATGCCAATCTCGAATGGCACCAGTTTGGCTAATTGGTCGACAAAGTTATAAGGCAAATCCAGCACACGGCCAACATCACGTACAACGGCTTTTGCCGCCATCGTGCCAAACGTGACAATTTGTGAAACGCTTTCTTCGCCATATCGCTGCTTCACATACTCAATGACGTACTCACGTCTATCCTGGCAAAAATCGATATCAAAATCCGGCATCGATATCCGTTCAGGATTCAGGAAGCGTTCGAACAACAAATCGTAGCGCATTGGATCAAGATCAGTAATCCCAAGTGAATAAGCCACCAGAGAACCAGCACCTGACCCTCGCCCTGGTCCCACCGGCACATCATTCTGCTTGGCCCAGTTAATAAAATCAGCAACGATTAGAAAATAACCCGCAAACCCCATCTGAATAATGGTATTGACTTCAAAATCTAGTCTGGCCTGATATTTCGGCATTTGGGAAGCATAGATCGCAGCATCCGGAAACAGGACACGCATGCGCTTTGCTAACCCCGATTCTGCTTGCTCACGTAAGTATTGCTCGATACTAACTGCACCTGGTGTTGGAAAAAGTGGTAAGCGGTTAACGCCTAGTTCAAACACGACTGTGCAACGTTTAGCAATTTCCACACTATTGGCAAGCGCAGATGGAATATCCGCAAACAGCACCTGCATTTCTGCTTGTGTTTTAAAATATTGCTGCTCGGTAAAATGACGAGGACGCCGACGATCACCCAGCACATACCCCTCGGCAATACATACTCTGGCTTCATGGGCTTTATAATCTTCGGGTTCTAAGAATTGCACTGCATGAGTTGCCACGACAGGTAATTGCAATTTAGAAGCCAACTGCAGCGAATTGCGCACACAGTTTTCCTCGTTCGCATATCCGCTTCGCTGTAGTTCGATATAGAATCTCCCCGGGAACAAATCTGCCCATTCCTGAGCCAAGGCTTCAGCAGCGATTAAATTATTTTGTGATAGATGCCATCCTATCTCGCCATAATGAGCGCCTGACAACAGGATCAGTTCATCTGTCCCACCTTCATTAGCATGAAGCCAGGATTTTTTTAATTCAGCTCGGCCGCGGTATAAATTTTCACGATAAGCCCGCGACAGCAAACGACACAATAATAGGTAACCAGAGTAGGATTGGCATAGCAATAAAACACGGGTAGGCTTATCACGATCTGTTTCATTACTGATCCAGGCATCACACCCCATGATGGGTTTGATACCTTTTTTACAAGCACTTTGATAGAATTTGATCAATCCAAAGAGGTTAGTAAGATCTGTCAAGGCCAATGCTGGCATGTTATCTGCCACTGCTTTCGATAAGACTTCATCGATACGAATGATACTATCGATGATGGAATACTCGCTATGCAGGCGTAAGTGGATAAAAGAAGGGTCGGTCGGCATGGTGCTACAATAAAGCTAGCTATTCAATCATTTCCAGGATTATGCTTGGAAATAATTGAGCTATTAATCGGCGTTACTCGTGTATGCGTGCTTCTGCACATCGATCAAAAATTTATCTCTCATTTTACATTATGCTAAATATCCCTGAACTTTTACTCCCCGCCGGCTCATTAGAAAAAATGCGTATCGCTTATGCTTATGGTGCTGACGCGGTTTACGCTGGTCAACCACGTTACTCTCTGCGTGCCCGCAACAACGAATTTTCTTTGGAACAATTATGTGCCGGAATTACAGAAGCGCATGCACTAAACAAAAAGTTCTTTGTCACGAGCAACCTCATGCCGCATAACGCGAAGGTAAAAACCTATATGGCTGATATGGCGCCAATCATTGAACTCAAACCTGATGCGCTGATTATGGCAGACCCTGGGCTCATCATGCTGGTCAGAGAAAAATGGCCAGATATTCCTATTCATCTCTCCGTTCAGGCCAATACTGTCAATTATGCTGCGGTGAAATTCTGGCAGAAAATTGGATTAACACGTGTCATTTTATCACGTGAACTATCACTGGACGAAATTACTGAAATTCGCCAACTCTGTCCAGATATGGAACTCGAAGTATTTGTTCACGGCGCATTATGCATCGCCTACTCAGGTCGATGCCTGTTATCGGGCTATTTTAATCATCGCGACCCAAACCAAGGCACCTGCACCAATTCCTGTCGATGGGATTATAAAGTCAAGTCAGCGGAGGAAAATGCAATGGGTGACATTCAGCCTGTACAGAAAATTGACTTCGACTTCAACCAAGCATTATTGCAACAACCTGACACAAATGATGCGATCAGGCGGCATCCTGCTGCTGATCATGTTTATCTAATTGAAGAAGGAGAACGACCAGGTCAACTGATGCCCATCATGGAAGATGAACATGGTACCTATATCATGAACTCTAAAGATCTACGAGCAGTAGAACATATCGGACGACTCGTCAAGATGGGAGTAGATTCCCTGAAAATCGAAGGGCGAACCAAATCAGCTTATTATGTTGCGCGCACTACCCAAGTTTACCGTAAAGCAATAGATGATGCGGTAGCCAATCGCCCCTTTGATCCTGTACTACTTGGTCAATTGGAAGGTCTTGCCAATCGTGGCTATACGGACGGCTTCTATCAGCGACACCATAGTAATGAGACGCAAAATTACTTGCGTGGCCATTCGGAATCAAATCGCAGCCAGTATGTGGGAGATGTTACGATCGTCGATAAAATCAGCGGCATGGCTGAAATTATGGTAAAGAATCGCTTCGAGATTGGAGATCGCTTGGAGATCATCCATCCTTCCGGCAACCAGGTAATTCAGCTAGAACATATGCAAAATCTCGATGGCATGACAATCCACGTCGCCCCTGGCAGTGGCCATCGAGTCAGAATCCCTCTAAAAGGGAGTATCGAAAAAGCCTTTGTGGCAAGATTCTTATCTTGACTCGAAAAAATCCGTTTGAGGATAGTTACAAATATTCATACCGCTTGAAAAACTCAACGATCCGTTGAGGAAGCCACCTGAGCTGACCAGGGAAGATTCCTTGCATGAATCCGACATGCCCACCTTGCTCAGGAAATTCCAATATTACCATGGGCGATACCTTTTCCTGAGTTGGCAATACATGAGCCGGCATGAATGGATCGTTTCGTGCATTAATAACAAGGGTAGGAACCTGAATATGTTGAAGCCAAGGCTTACTGCTTGATTTGCTCCAATACTCGTCTGCGTCACGAAAACCATGTAACGGCGCCGTGACATGGTTATCAAATTCATATAGTGTGGCAGAAGCTGCAACTGCCTTCGCATCGAGCAAACCCGGAAAACGCTTGTGTTTTTCTAATGCTTTACGCTTTAAAGAACTCAGGAAATGACGGGTATAGAACTGGTTAAAACCTGAATCAAGCGCTTTTCCAGCAGCAGCTAAGTCAAGCGGAGCGGAAACTGCAACAGCAGCTGTAATCAACTTGTTTATTTGCCCACCTTGTTCGCCCAGCCATTTCAATAAAACATTCCCTCCGAGTGAAATGCCAATCACGTAAAATGGCATGCCTGATTTCTGCGACTCACATTGATGCAATACCCGCCGCAGCATCCAATCTATCTCCATTGAATCACCTGCATGGTAAGCACGTGGCAAGCGATTAGGTTGCCCAGAGCAGCCACGAAAATGAATAACCGCCCCACGCCAATTCTGCTCCCGTAACTGATTCATCATACTAAGCGCATAATGGCTGCGAGAGTTGCCTTCAAGCCCATGAAACATGACCACTAGCGGCTTATTCAAAGCACCTTCGAGCCAATCGATATCGACAAAATCACCATCATCAAGCTCCCAGCGCTCACGCCGAAAAGCTACGTGCGGTGATGGATTGAGAAAATAAGGATAAATGGTTTGTGCATTACCACCTAATAGCCATTTGGGAGCAATATAATTAGAGTTCATTCAGTTTCAGACATTCAGAAAAATAAATATCGTACTCATTCAGCAATGCGTTTTTCAAAATTGATCCCACATGAAAAAGCCTGAATGATTAAATAGTGAAAAATACAAATCATATACCGCAAGATCAGAAATATGCAAAATGATGAAGGATAGGATAGTGATTACACCCTCATCATGCAGCCCCTTCTTGCCGAATTCTCATCTAACCTAATTCTAATGGATGGAAAAAGTTATGAACTATAAAAAAGATGTAAAGGAGATCTCATTTTTTACCTTTAAAAGTATTTCTGATCGACAAATAAATATTGGTTATTTTGCTTCTGATCGTGTCGATCACTCTGATCAGAATAATTTATAAGCTTCAAAACTCCCAAAAAACCATTATTTTTAACTTATATTTGAACCGATTCGGTGTTTCAGTTAGAATCTTGCATTCGTAGGCGCGTAGCTCAGTTGGTTAGAGCATCACCTTGACATGGTGGGGGTCGTTGGTTCGAGTCCAATCGCGCCTACCACATATTAATATTAATCCTAAGAAGCCTATAATAGCCCGAGAAGCCTTATCAGATAAGGCTTTTTTCTTGTTTAGCCCTCCTTGGCAGTCCATCAGAATCCATTTGAATCCGATATAAATAGGGGGGTACATTTGGGGGCATATCGTTTTTTTTTTAAAATGTACCCCCAGATTGTCTTTTTTACTTAATTTTCTTAGAACCTGTTCAAAGTCTTTTCGTTTGACAGAAAAAGTGCGATATTTGCAGGATGAGAACAAGTTATCCAAGTGATATCAGTCGCGAACAGTTCGAGCAGATCCGCCCACTGCTGGAAAGTGCGCGCAAGAAGAC
>NZ_FNPQ01000112.1:0-1469 GCF_900107335.1 Nitrosomonas sp. Nm58
ACCCATTTGCGCAACGTCTCAGCAGTACAACCTATCTTGGAGGCTATCGATTCCAGTACCGCCCATTGCGACTCATACTCCCTTTGGTGTTCATACAGCAATCGGACAGCCCGTTCACGAACCTCCGGTGAATATCTTACTTGTTTTTTTATTACTCTATCCTCTCAAGAAATAGAGTCTCCTGTAAACCCGGGGCGATTCAAAAAGACATCTTTGTCCAATAGACTAACCATAAGACTGGAGAGCATAGTCATGAAAGCCCCTGATTTTCGGAAGCGGTTGGAAAAGATATCGCAACTTAGCTGTGGTCAAAAAGAACAGGTCAGGCATTGCTGGAGCGAGGTGACGCCACAAGCTGCGGTCGTGAAGTGGCTTGAGAATTCTTTGAACCGAGTTGCCCGGCCTGCCAGGCGGATCACCCCTATCGTTGGGGGCAACAAACGGAGTTGCAGCGTTCTCGCTGTTGCGCGTGTAAGCACCCGTTCACAGCCGTATCGGGAACCCCTTTGACCTGTCTGCGGCATAAGGAACAGTGGTTGAATTACAACGCGGCGTTGATTGAAGGCTTGACCGTGCGTGCGAGCGCCAAGCGATGCGGGATCGTCAAAAATACCAGTTTCCACTGGCGCCATCGGTTCCTGGCTTTGCTGGCTGGCTACCAAAGCCAACCACCTTCAAGGAGGGATCGTCGAGGTGGATGAGACTTTCTTTTCCTCTTCCTGCAAAGGTCAACCCCATCTGAATCATCCACCGTACAAACGCGGCAAGCAAATCCATGCACGTGGCACGAGCAAAGACCCGGTGCCGGTGTTGGTGTTGGTGTTGGTGTTGGTGTTGGTAGTAAGCGACCGCTCTGGCGTAACAGCGGATTTCATGCTGACTGAGATTGATAAGAAGACAATTGAACCTCCTGTGCAGGCTATTCTCGCGAAAGATGCCATTTTCTGTAGTGATGGCGCTGCTGTCTACCGGTCTGTGGCTCATAGCCTCGGAATTACCCATCGCCCCGTCAATCTCTCTGCTGGGATTCGAGTCATTGCTGGTGTTTACCATATCCAGAACGTTAATTCCTACGACAGCCGACTCAAACAGTGGATGAAAAGATTTCATGGAGGCGCGACCAAGTACCTGGATAATTATCTGGGTTGGTGTAGATGGTTGGAACGTTGGGGCGAACACAACTCGCCAATCGTTCGGCTCCAGGCCGCTCTCGCACGTGAAAATCAACTTCAATTATTAATGCAGACTTAGCCTTTTTTAACATTCATCTCAGTAAGTTAATACCCTTTAGTAAGCACTTAATTTCCTACGACCCTTAAAATATTTCAGCTCATCGCATAAATAAACTATGATGACAAATCAAGAGAGAGTCTTAGAAGCTGTCTGGCAAAACGATTTCCATTAGAATCAAGTATTTTTTGATAGTAAGCTAAGAGATGTCATACAAAACGGATATAAATGATGAGGAA
>NZ_FNPQ01000080.1:0-6480 GCF_900107335.1 Nitrosomonas sp. Nm58
TTGTCTAGCGCTAACGCCATTGTTTACCCCCCGAAAATGTTTGAGGGTAATGAAATCAAATGGGTATTTTTAGATGGTAGCGTTGGACGCTTACGATCATAATGACGATTCCAGTAGTTATAATTAAAGTGTACGTTACTTCGATTAAAATCAATCCATTATCACGGCGCACCGAAGTTTGATTCAAAAAGATGTGACATTTTTGATAGGGCGTCCGGTAGATGCTAAAGGTGGAAAAAGGTGGTGAGTTCGTGGGGAACGGAGAGCGTTGCTGTGGGTATCTCTTTATTTTCTTTTTACCACCTTTGCCACCTTTTTTTTTCCGGCACATGGGAAGAATTCGATGCAGCACTATTCGTGTAACTCTGCCACCTTAGGGTTGCCCCGAGAAACCTCGGTATTTCCCCATGGGCTTGCCAGGGAAAAGTGGTGAAGGTGGTGGAAATGGCAAAAACCCATATGGGGCATGACTTTCCAGACGCCACCTTTGCTTCCCCCTTTTTCGGCCTGAAGGCCCAGCCTGCTAACTTAGCCAGTGCCTACCAAAAATTTCAGGTCGCCCCCCTCACCTCCTTTACCGCCTTTACCCTCTTTTTTCAGCCCAGGCACGGGGAATGTCGGTCGATCGCCTCAGGGGCCTGAGTTATGAATCTTAATTTGCAAGAAATATCAGTAGGAAGGTAACAATAATAAATCCGGTTCTTTTCCCCTTAACTCTTTTAGATATTGGGCGGGCGTAAGGTTGTTTCTTTGTATAAAATTAACCTCAGTACTCATGCTTCTAATCCTGGCAAAATTCTCTGAAGCAATACCATGAATTTCCTTGATTTTAGTTGCTACCAGTTTAGTTTCAGTAAGCATGCTGCCCGCTATACGATTATGGTAAGCAGCTTTTTTATCAAAATGACAAATAACCTGAGCTAATTCAGTATTAGTTTGCAAACATTTACGATACGCCCCAAAATCTCCTCTCAGAAAGCATGCATGCAGCTCTCCTTCCATTGCCGCAATAAAACGGGAATGTAGCTCTAAGGCTTCCGGTAACGGGAGTTCAGGATCACCCAAAACATTGTAGTCATCATCTTTTAGCAGGATTGAGTAATTATGCTTAATTACACGGAATTTAGTTTCGGCAGATCGAGCATACTCAATGCATTCTTTTTCGCCGTCAGCTGCTTCTGCAATGGATAGCTCTTCAATCGCAGCGCGTAATCTGCTGTAGCTGAGTGCATCAATTTTAATCTCGCTTCTTTGGACTATTTTCTTTAATTGACTCAATTCACCCAGTACATCATCCAGCTTGTTTTCCAGTTTTTCCAATTTACTTTTAACAGAAGCGAACCCAGCTACACTTACTCCCAATGATGCTACTGAGGCCAGTGCGCCAGCAGATGTGATGAGTTGCAATCCTTCAAGAGTTGATTGGATTTGCGTAATATTCTGCATTAATTGAGTATTTTGATGCGATAGATGCGCATACTGGCCAATCTGAATTACTTCTGAAATTACTGAAATTGGATTCATTGGAATAGCACTGAGCACTTTTCCGAGAGAGCCTGCTTCCTTCAAGTGCCCAATGACTTGGCCTGTAACCGCATCTTTTATGATTCCTCCATAACGCACGTACTCTCCTGACAACACCTTGGCCATAAATTGCGCAGGCACTTCAAAAGGAATCGTCATAGTAATGCCTCACCTTCCAACCGTTTCCTGATTCGGATCATTTGGATAGTTGCAAGTATTGTTTTTCTATAGGCAGGACCTCCCATAGCTCCGACCAACAATGGTATTGACACTAATAAACCTATGCCAGTACTGGATAGTAAGATTGAAGAGGACGACACACCAAATATACTTGCACTGGTGGAGGAGGCGAAATATAACGCTACTCGTGGCGCAACAACTGCACCAACAGTGCCCGATGCAAGCATAGTCATAATGCTGCTAATGGCTACTTGAGAATACCCCTCTTTTTCAAATCCTTTTTTTAACTCTTCCTCCTTTTTCTTTCTTTCAGAAACGGTAAGCTTCTTCAATTCCTTTTGGACTCTATCGAATAGGTATTCCTCTATTTCTTCCTCAATCCTTTCCTCGGGAGTGTCGTCATCATATTTATGAAATGTCCACAAAACCCCAGGTTTTAACTTATCAGCAACATCTATCAGAATCTTTTTATAAGGAAGTTCATGATCTTTCCTGAAAATATTCCTGAATGAATGACCTGCCGCAGATCGGTATTCTTTACTTATTACATGAATATCTTCAGTTATAGGTATCCTCAAAGCTTTGCATATTTCTGCCTTTTCTTCTTTAGTCGCTTTTCTTAATCTTGCAAAGATAATATCTCCGTATCCCATTTGATCCTTCTCCGATCTTCATCAAACTATAACGATACTGGCAATGCAGTAGTCGATTGACCTCATTGCTTTATCTTCCATGATTTTTCATGCTTAACCGTGCCAATTGAATCCGTTTCGTAGCTTCTGTCGCCGATTATTTTGTATTGATCCTTGCTCCCAGCGTCCCTTGTTCCAATGCTGTCGGTAGGTAGGATTCGGCCGTCTTTTTGAATGACATATGAAGGTTTATTGGTATCGATAGTGCCAATCGAGTCCGTCTGGTAGATACGGGCTTCATTATTGCCCTTATCAGCACTTCCAAATGGGATAAAGCTAATCATCAATACGACTACTGATAAGGTTCTAAGCATTCAGGATTCTCCTAAAGATATTGTCTTTAAACTACACCACTGATTTCCTGATTGTGATTGGAACAAACAATTTTCTGCTTCTATGTTGTGCCGTCCTCCACAACAAGTTGATAGCTCCTAAAATTTCCTGAATCTATGAAGCACTCATCATGATGTCGAAATGGTGTATGGAACTTTATTCCTGAGTGCATTAAAAAAATATTGTACGGAAGTACACGACGTAAAATTGAGGAGCAGCCTTAAAAACACTTGATGTATCCATTACGTTGCACGGGATTCTGGAGATGGCGCTGGCGACAAGTGGCGAGTGGCGCAGACGTTTTCGTGCTGATGGCGAGAAAAGGCGGAAAAGGTGGAGAAGGTGGTGTTCCGGCCTTCCCGTGCTGACCTCCAGAAATTCCAAGGGATCGCCCTTCACCTCCTTCACCGCCTTTACCACCTTTTTTAGCCACAGAAACAAAAAATGCCAGCAGGTAAGTTGAGGAAGGTGCGACAACGCAACTCATAGGCCGACGTTTTCGTGCAGGCGAGAAAGCAAAGGCGAAAAAGGTGGGAAAGGTGGTACTCCGCTGTATGGCCTCCCCAGATTTTTGGGATTGCCGCTTTCACCTCCTTCACCACCTTTGCCCTCTTTTTTCAGCCATATCCGAGAAATGTCAGTCAATCGCCCCCAGGATACCCTGTGCTTCCGGGTGCTCCAGCATGTAATCCCGCAGCCAGTGGTACTGCTGGGCACACGTCTCAGCCAGCCCCTCGATGTCGCTGAACGAAAGATGGCTGTAGGCATAGAGACAGACGGCGATACCCAGCGCATCCCCTGACAGCATGCCCGCATAAGCCATTCTCGCAAGACACATGAAAGGAAGTGCCTGAATCGGGCGCCATATAGAATCCTCCGTTGCTCAGAGCGTAGAATTCCCAGTATCCGTCGTTGTAATCAGGGGATAGCTTTTCGGCAAGTGCATACACAAACGGTTCAAGGCATAGTGGAAAATGCACCCCAAATAATGCAGCGGTGTGCTCAATGCGCTGGTGTTCATCTACGCGCTGACGTGTGACGGTTGTATTCGTTGACATATTCGCTCCTATTCTGCTGTGGTTAAATCAAAAAAAGAGAAGGAATGAGGAGCAGCACAAATGAATGCACTGCTCCCTGCTCTTTCTCCAGACGTGCAAAAGTCTCCACAAGTAGTGGATATCGTTTTGGCTGCTAGGAAGGGAGTGGTTTTGAGTATGAATGGAAGGGATGATGCGGTTTTAGAGGGCAGAATCAGTCTGAAGTGAGCTCCATGATTTCTTCAGGGTTCACTCTCGCCATCAGACCGGCTTGGGATTTGACAGCATCAGCCAATGCTTCATCGGGAATATCCCAGCTGAGCACTTCATTGATCGCGTCGAGGAGGTAGTTTTGATATTGCATGTTGAGACTCCTTTAGTGGTGGTTATGTATGAAATAGAAAATGACACCTGCGAACACGAGTATCACGATGAAAAACAAGGGATAGAGCTGGATCAGAGTTGCTAGGCCGACGCATCCAAATAGTCGAGTACGTTCGAATGCAAGACACAGCAAGGTGCCAATGATTAGGATCGTGATGGCTGTTGCCATTGAGCGGATTCCTCCTAAGCTATGGAAGGTGGGAAATGACATGAACAGTGATACCTGCAAGAAAGCGCATCACCGTAACCAGCATTGGATAGAGCAAGAACAGGATGGCCGCACATATAACGCCGAGCAGTCTCGTGCTGTTGAATGCAAGGCATAGCAACGTGGCCAAGACCAAGAGTGTGGTAGCTGTAATCATTGAGGCTTACCTCTAAGGAAAATTAGAAAGAAACGATTCAGGAAAAGCGTTGAGAACCAACAAGAACTACAAGATGGGTAGAAATTTGAAAGTGGCTCGGTATAAGATCGGTATTGCAGGGATGCTTCATTGCGAAGCCAGGAAACCCTTACTTTTCTTGAGGTTGTGAGCTAAGAAAATAAGTCACCCACGGAATTCAACTCCCTCGCTCAGTTGGTGAGCGCAGATGCATTTTCCTGGGTAGATTTGAGTTTCCTACCGCGTTTAGCTGGCTGTGAAGCTAATTCGGATGGTTGCTTGCCCTCTTCCGCTTTCAGATCGACAGTGGTATTGATGAGCTTTCTGATCTCGGCCATGAATTCCGCAGGATCGATGCGCTCATAGCCTCGCTTCTTATCGCCCAGGGGTTTCACCAATCCTTCCGCTTTCAATACAGCAAGCAGAAAGGCAGGGGTATTCAATGATCTGCCCTGGAAGAGCGGATACAGGATCAGCGATATGATGGGCCTCTCCTTTGGTTGCTTATCGAAGGCTTCCTGAATGGTATTGAAGGCAACCCATTCATCGCTGAAGAATCCACCTCCGGTATTGGACGCTACACGGAACTGGATATCGGATTCAGCTGTGCAGCCGATCTGATAGGTCAGCGTGGATTTACCAGTGAGTGAAGAGCAGGAACCGATCTTGAGAACACGGATTGCAAGTTTTGGCTCGTTGGATTTGGAACGTTTCATGGCAATACTCCTTGTAGAATTGAGGGTGTGATGCTTTCATATAAGATGCCCGGAAAGCCGCAACTTCTGGTTACTTGAGGGGTGCCAGTACTGCGATACCTTCGTATTGCTGATCGATGACCTTAGCTAGATCGAGGATGCCTATCTCTACTCCGCCGATATCAGCCAGTTGCTGACGTGTGGAATCAAGATCAGTGGTAAGTAAACATAGAGTCGTGCCATTTACTGCTGCCTGGAGGACAGTTACGTCGGTCAATACAAATGGGTGACGATGCAGCAGATCGATCAAAGCAAGGCATTCGGCATGAGCTCTCTCCATATTGGCGTCGAACTCCATGATGGCTGCTCGTTCCTCGAAATCTTCACGCAAGTTGGGATCAAGCGTACTGACGATGTCGGCTACGAGCGGATTCAAAGGTGTTTCCATGCGAGTCTCCTATAGAAGTGATACAGAAATGAAAGATCACCTATGCCCAGCGGGAAGCGGGTGATGGTGGGTGGTGGAGAGAGAATCCGGAAAACTGGAAATCTAGAGAACTGAAAATATGGAAATGCAGGGAGGCAGATAGGTAGGATTTAGGACTGAGCCAGTGCTGTTGCTGCTGTTGCCGGTACTGCATATTCAGCGCACATCGCCAGTAGATCGGCAGCGATGCCTGGGTGTTTCGGGATGAATATTGCGATACCGGAACCACCGTCGCTCAGGATGAAAACCATCTCGTAGCAACTCGCGTGTTCCTCTAGTACTTCGAAGGGTGGTGAGAAATCAGGCTCGCCATAGTGGGTGTCATCGAAAAAATTGCGCAGTATGGGCCAGCCGATTTCCTGCTCCAGGACTTCGACGCTATCGCCAGGTTCCACTACGATCATGTAGCCGTGAAGGTCGTTGTCATAGGGTTCACCGGCGCATATCTCCGAGAATCTTTGCTGCACCAGACTGCGAATGTCGGGATCGGGAATGCGATTGACCAAGGTGGGATCATTCAGGATGAGCATGGTGTACCTCCTATCGTTAATGGAAGACAGAAAAAGCAAAACGCCCAGGGCCAATGAATGACCGAGGGCGCTTTGAAGGATTGCGACGCTTTCAGATTATTGTAATGGAATGGACGCCCACTACCCTAAATGGCAACGAGGTGCCAAAGTAGTGTTGTTTAAAACCCTGTAACTAGAGAGGAGCGTCCGACATGAAAATTACGACAATTGGAATTGATCTGGCAAAGGAAGTGTT
>NZ_FNPQ01000090.1:0-4227 GCF_900107335.1 Nitrosomonas sp. Nm58
GCGCTAAAACCAGAGGTTAAATCCCTCTTTTTTATTAACCTAACTGGTACACTTTTCGCGCGCTATGCTGGTACCTTTTTGCTCCGTCATTGACATACGACCGGGAATACACCTTGTTTTACTGTGATCCCCCTTATTGGGGTACCGAAGGTTATGGTATGGATTTTGAGCTGGAACAGTATGCTCAGATAGCCGAGCTGGCGAGAACGATAAAAGGAAAGATGATCATATCAGTCAACGATATTCCAGAAATGCATGAGGCATTCAAGGGATTGGCGATGCAGGCGGTAGCGATCAACTATACCGTGGGTGGACAGCAGGGACGCGGACAACGATCGGAGCTCGTAATCCGGAATTTTTAACGATTTATTGCCCGTTAAAATACCCAATGGCCAGTACCAAATAAAGCGCAAAACAGTACCAAATGGCGCGAAAATTTACAGATGAGTGTTTCGATAGTTTATCTAAATATAAGTGGTATTACACAAAAAATGGATATGCAGCAAGAAATTTGCAAATGATAAATGGAGTAAGAGGCGGCATTCAGTACATGCATAGAGAAATATTTGGCAATCCAGATTGTGAAATTGATCACATAAATCTAAATAAAATTGATGATAGAAGAAGCAATCTCTACCTTGCGGATAGACAGTCCAATGCAGCAAACTCGCCAGGAAGAGCGCTAAGTGGATACAAAGGAGCTACTATCATAAAGAAACGGGAAAATGGCGATCCAGGATAATGGTTGATTATAAGCAAATAAGCTTAGGCCTATATAATTCTCCAGAAGACGCTCACAAAGCATACATTATTGCTGCAAAGAATTTTGGGAAATTCCATAGAGTAAATTAGAGCAGAAAGGGTGACAAAGTCACACCTACAATATAATGGATTGCGGAACAGATTTAATAATTGCGGAACAATGGGGCTGCACACAACATGCAACCCCTTTGGTTTTATTTGGTAGGTCGTGCGAGATTCGAACTCGCGACCAACGGATTAAAAGTCCGCTGCTCTACCAACTGAGCTAACGACCCCAAGGCGCGCTATTATATCAATTCATCCAACAATATGAAATACTTTATCCTTCACAAAAGCAAAACAGAGCAAAATAAAAGTCATATTTTCAGGAAAACTCTAATTCCAACCCAACATAATCATGAAAATATCAATCCAGATGTTGAGTCTCCTGCAAACACTCTCACCTTAAATAGTACGTGACCCGATGAAGAAATTGTATCGCTCGCATTTGATCAAGGCGTTTGCGAGATGTTACATCTGAAATTAACCGTACTATACGTTATTACCGACCGAACCCAACATACGGATAGCCTGTGCGTTGCTCCATGAGAATACTTTCTCAGCTGCTTCCTCCCAAGGTAACCAGATGCTCCGCAGATGCTCGCGCGCAGCGATGCTGATGGGAATGATTCTGGGTACTTTTAGCCCAAAAACATGCTCCATATTCTGAGTGATACCTGGAGCATAACGCCAGCGCCATTCCTGGAAAATTTCATACTGATTTTGTATATGCCAGTCAGTCAGTTCATAACATGCCGCATCGAGGCCCGTTTCTTCTTTTAGCTCCCTGATAGCGGTTTGAAGCAGTGTTTCATCCTGATCCTGACTACCTGTGACAGATTGCCAATACCCAGGATGATCTGCACGTTCCAGCAGCAATACCTGCAAATTCACTGTGTGAACGATGATCAGAACAGAAACAGGTTTCTTGTAAGTCGGCACCGCTGAAATTAATAACCCCTGGAAACAGTATCTCCAGGATTACGGAGACGAATATGCAATTCCCGTAATTGCTTTTCTTCAACAGCGTTGGGCGCTTGAGTTAACAGACACTGCGCGCGCTGTGTTTTCGGGAAAGCAATCACATCACGAATCGAATCAGCCCCCGTCATCATAGCCACAACACGATCAAGGCCAAATGCAATCCCACCGTGTGGAGGTGCACCATACTGGAGAGCATTGAGCAGGAAACCAAATTTTTCCTGCGCCTCACTATCGGAAATATTCAGTGCATGAAACACTTTCGATTGCACATCCTGACGGTGAATACGTACAGAACCTCCCCCAATCTCGACACCATTTAAGACCATGTCATAGGCTTTGGATAAGGCCTTGCCGGGCTCTGTCGCAAGAAGATCTTCATGACCCTCTGCTGGAGAGGTAAACGGATGATGGAGCGCTTTCCAGCGATTTTCTTCCTCGTCCCACTCGAACATCGGGAAATCGACAACCCATAATGGCTTCCAGTCAGTACTGGCCAATCCACGTTCATGACCAATCTTGACTCGCAAAGCGCCTAATGCATCATTGACGACCTGAGCCTTATCTGCGCCAAAGAATACGAGATCACCCTCCTGAGCGCCGGTACGCTCCAGAACGGCGCTCACAACTGTTTCTGGCAAAAATTTCAAGATGGGCGATTGCAATCCTTCCATTCCTTTTTCCAGGCTGTTGATCTTAATATAGGCCAAGCCCTTTGCCCCATAAATGGCAACAAATTGCGTGTAATCGTCGATTTCCTTACGTGATAATTCACTGCCTCTTGGAATGCGCAGCGCCGCAACACGTCCACCTGGTTTCTGGGCAGCATCACGAAATACCTGGAAGGGTACATCCTGCATTAACTCAGTCAACTCAGTCAGTACCAGTGGTATACGCATATCCGGTTTGTCGGAACCATACTTAAACATGGCTTCCTCATGGCTCAGTCGAGGAAAGGGATCGGGCAAGTCGATACCGATGGCATCCCAGAACAAATTGCGAATCATCCCTTCCATCAAGGCCATGATCTCATTTTCGTTGAGAAAAGAGGTTTCAATATCAATCTGAGTGAATTCTGGCTGACGATCCGCGCGCAAATCTTCATCACGAAAACAACGGGTAATCTGGTAGTAGCGATCAAACCCAGATACCATCAGCAGTTGTTTGAATAGCTGGGGAGATTGGGGAAGCGCAAAAAAATGTCCGTCATTAACACGCGAAGGAACTAAATAGTCTCGCGCACCTTCGGGTGTTGATTTAGTCAATATCGGTGTTTCTACATCAATGAAACCCTGCTGATCGAGAAACGAGCGTACTGCCATGGTGACTTTGTGACGCAGACGCAAGTTTTTTTGCATGACGGGACGGCGTAGATCAAGATAGCGATGCTCCAGACGTATCGCTTCACTCAAATTCTCTTCATCCATCTGGAATGGCGGTGTAAGTGACGGATTAAGAATTTCAATCATATCCACCAGCACTTCCACTTCGCCTGTATGGATAGTCAGATTAACTGTCCCTTCTGGACGAGGGCGCACTACGCCATTTACTTTAAGCACATATTCGTTACGAATTTTCTCCGCAATTTGGAAAGTTACAGCATTTTCAGGATCACAGACGATCTGAACAATGCCTTCACGATCACGTAAATCAATAAAAATTACACCACCATGATCACGTCGACGATGAACCCACCCATAAAGCGTAATAGTTTGATTCAGATAATGAGTATTAATGGCGCCACAATAGTTGGTACGCATAATGTATCGGTTTTAGGTAAAAAAATTAGGAACATCCAAGGATTCATCGTTTTTGGGAGCGAAAAAGCTTAGTCTAACTGTATGCGTGATCAAACCACCGGCCATATCAATCAACAAGTTGATGTAAGAGCGCTGTCGAATCATTCCGTTGTAGCGGTAGATGAGGCGGTACTGGCAGTACTTTCACTCTTAGTTTCTGGTTTTGACTTGCTTTCCGATGCTGGCTTGCTTTTAAAATCTGTAACATACCAGCCGCTTCCTTTTAATTGGAAGCCAGCAGCAGAAATCTGCTTAACATAATCACTACTCCCGCATTCAGGGCAGCTTCCAATGGGCGCGTCATTCATTTTTTGCAAATGTTCTTTTTCCAGGCCACACGATCGGCAAATATATTCATAGATAGGCATCATTTACCTCCATTAATCTTACAAATGGGAAAAGCGATATTATACTTTAACCATTGCGTCCAATTGTTTTGAAATAAGGAAAACAGTTCTGCTCAACATACTCGCAAAATCTGCAGAAAGAATATATAGGCTGCGACGTTTTTTTTAAAGTCTTAAACCTAAAAACTACTTTTATACTCATCACACTTCAAAATTCGGCAGCTATACCTTCTCCCGCTGGGAGAAGATACTCTCTTATTTCGCAACCATTTTTGGAAAAATCATGCCGCCTCCATGTC